>JBGTIL010000437.1:0-12574 GCA_041745695.1 Chitinophagaceae bacterium
CCGATAAAGTTGGTGAAGAAGCAACAAAAGAATTTCAGCGGATTGGCTTGCTTAGCGATGTTGATTTAAAAAATGAAGACAAGGAGAACAGGGCTTACAGAAAATACCTGTACCACGGCATCTCCCATCACCTGGGCATAGATGTACATGATTTGGGAACCCGCACTGCTCCTATCGCTGCAGGAATGCTGTTTACCGTGGAGCCAGGTATCTATATAGAAGAAGAAAAATTGGGCATCAGGATAGAAAACAACGTGTGGATCACAGAAACCGGAAACAAAGACCTCTTTAGCAACATACCTGTGACAGCAGAGGAAATTGAAATGGCTATGCGCAAATAAGGAAGACTGTTTTAACCTGACCACCTGCTAATTGCAATCACCAATCCTGCGCACAGAATGAGTCAGGATCGTCACCATTAAAAGCTTTTATTCGATAGATATGAGCTGATTGATAATCATGAAACAAATACCAAACTTCTTCACCTTACTTAATTTGCTTCTTGGATGCATTGCCATTGTTTTCATTCTTCAAACCGGTGAAACAATCGTACAGTTAGACGCCACCGGTGCTTCCCAGGTGTATTTACCTGAGAAGATATGGTGGGGGGCTCTGTGTATTTATGCCGCTGCTGCTGTCGACTTTTTGGATGGCTTTCTCGCCCGGCTCCTAAAAGCCTCATCCGGTATGGGCAAGCAATTGGATTCTCTTAGCGATGTGATCAGTTTCGGCGTGGCGCCTGCCATGATTATTTACCAGCTTTTAAGGATCGGCTACGCGCAGGAAACCTATGGATTAGATGTGTCAACCATTGTATTGTTCCCGGCATTCATTTACTCGGGTGGTGTTGCCTGGCGGCTCGCACGTTTTAATATCAGCCCCGAACAAAGCAGCGGATTTACTGGTGTCCCCTCCCCCGCTACCGGTTTACTCATTGCCTCCTTTCCACTGATAATGCTCTTCTCGCAGTACAACCTGCAGTCGTACTTTATTAACCCGTATGTACTGTATGGCATTGTACTGTTTGTTAGCTACCTCCTTGTATGTAGGAGACAATTCATTGCCGTTAAATTCACCAGTTACGCCGTGAAAGATAATCAGGTGACCTACCTGCTCCTATTGGTTTCGGTAGTTCTTGCGCTATGGTTGAAATGGCTTTCGGTGCCTCTTATTTTCGTGTTGTACCTGGTAGCCTCCGTGTTTTCAAAAAACAAAAAAGAAGTGCAGGGCAATTATGCGAATGATCAAAACAAGGTCTCTTCCTCACCATCCCAACACAACACCAGTACGGGCAACAATTGAAGTATTCAATCACACGCAGCAAAAAGCAGGCGATGGCAGCTACCGGTAATCTTTCTTAGGTTTGCGCTAAATTTTCAACATGAAGTTCTCTGTACAGGTTAAAGTAATGCCACTTAAAGAATTATTAGACCCACAGGGCAAGGCTGTTTTAAATGGCCTGGGAAACCTGCAACTCAAAAGCATAGAAGACGTACGCATCGGCAAACATATTACACTTCAAATAGAGGCTGCCTCTGCGGAAGAAGCAAAAACTATTGCGGAAACAGCCAGCAAAAAATTGTTAGCTAATCCAGTGATGGAGTATTTCGAGATCACCGTTAGCTGATTTAATCACCTGGGTGAATAGCCCTTAACCGGCGGTATATGCTGTATCTGGTTCCTACACCCATCGGTAATCTTAAGGACATTACGCTCCGCGCACTGGAAGTGTTGGCGTCGGTTGACTTCATCCTTTGCGAAGACACAAGAACCTCATCCAAACTTCTCTCTCACTACCATATTCAAAAGCCCCTTTCGCCTTATCACCAGCACAACGAAAATAAAGTTGCAGCTCATTTGGCACAACAACTCCTTGCAGGTAAAAATATCGCGCTTATCACAGATGCAGGAACTCCGGGTATTTCAGACCCCGCGTTTCTTTTGGTGAAAGAATGTATAAAAAACAACATAAAAGTAGAAACCTTGCCTGGTGCAGTGGCGCTGATACCTGCCCTCGTTAATAGCGGACTTTCCGCTTCCCGCTTTTGTTTCGAAGGTTTTATTCCACTTAAAAAAGGAAGGCACACTTTATTAACTGCCTTAGCGGAAGAAACCCGAACCCTGGTATTTTACGAATCACCCATGCGCCTGTTAAGAACCCTTGAGGATTTTATAAAATACTTCGGGCCTGAAAGAAAATGCAGTGTGAGCCGCGAACTCACTAAAATGTTCGAAGAAAACAAACGGGGAACTTTATCTGAAGTAAAACAGTACTTCAGTGATAAAGCGGTAAAAGGCGAAATAGTAATCGTTGTAGAGGGTAGCGCATAATATTATTGTAATTATTCCGTTGGGCATAAAAATGATGTATATGAAACTGAGGTTGCTCCTTTGCTCAATGAGTTTTTTCTTTGCCGGTGCTGCCGCATTCGCCCAGTTGCGCGATGTTCCTCCGGAAGTAACAACCGCATTTGCAAAACAATATCCTGCCGCCGAGACCGTAACGTACAAAGACAATCTAAAAAACTTTCATGTGCACTTTGTCTGGAAAGGTGAAAAGATGATTGCCAAATACAATCGTAAAGGAGACTGGAAAGAGTCTGAAAAAACATCTGAAGTTGCCAAGCTCCCGCAACCTATTCAGGATGGCTTTCAAAAAAGCAAATATGCCACCGATTGGAGAACGAGCGACGTAACGGTTTTCTACGAACCAAATAACGTTGAACGCTACCGGATCAGAGTAGAGAAAGGTGATGTACAGAGAAGGTATCTTTATTTTAATAAAAATGGCCGCCTGCTCAAAGATGCCATTACACTCTAGCGTCTCATCCCTCGCTGTCCTTTAAGTATCATCAACGCAGTGGCGGAAGCCGGCTCCAACCATTCATCACAGGCAGGAGGTCGCCTTCCTATGCATAAAGGCTGCGTTCATTCAGGTGAGCTGTTAATGATGCCTGCATTGCGTGTCAGCTGCAGTGCAGCTTTGAACAGTTGTCAACCCTATTTACTCCGGCGGCAGCGGACCCCGCACTTAAGGCGGCTTGCATCCTGATAATTTTTCTTTTTATCATAACGGCCGCTTTAGCGAAATTTACGCCTCCACAAAAGGATCACCACTTTGATATGACGACAAAACATTTCTTTTTTCTGCTGCTCTGCGTACCCTTAGCTGTTTATGGACAGCCTGATCGCTGGCAACAGCGTGTGCAATACAATATGTCCATCGATATGGATGTAACCAAAAACCAGTACAGCGGTAAACAACAACTGGTGTATTGGAATAATTCACCCGACACGTTGAAAAAAGTTTTTTACCATCTGTACTTTAACGCCTTCCAGCCCAACAGCATGATGGATGTGCGGAGTCGCAGACAAGGAACCGTATCGCTGCGTAAGGACAGGGAAGGCAACGACATCAAAGATTGGGACCCACGGGTTGAAGACCGCATTGTGAACCTTACAGATACCGAGGTTGGCTACCAGAAGATCCGGTCGCTGACAATGAACGGACGTCCACAGAAATACAGCTACCATGAAACGATCTTAGAGGTCATTCTTGATCAACCCATTCTCCCCAAAACAAAGGCAACATTCGCCATGATTTGGGATGCTCAGGTTCCTTTACAGGTTAGAAGAAGCGGGAGAGACAACCCCGATACGAAAGTGCGTTATACCATGACGCAGTGGTATCCAAAAATGGCAGAGTACGATTACGAAGGATGGCATCCTACCGACTACATCGCACGTGAATTTTATGGCGTTTGGGGAGATTTTGATGTTACGATCAATATCGATAAGAACTATATTTTAGGAGGCACCGGATACCTGCAAAATCCAAATACTATTGGTTACGGGTATGAAGATAAAGGCGCTACAGTGACCCGCCCGGCCGGCGCCAAACTCAACTGGCGCTTTCTTGCACCCAACGTACACGACTTCGCCTGGGCTGCTGATCCCGAATATAAACACATTAGAAGAGAGGTGCCGGGAGGTCCGTCTATCCACGTCCTTTACAATAATGTCACGAACGATGCAGAGGAAGACGCGGCCTGGACGACAATCGCTGATGCTGCCGTTACAGTGTATCCTTACATTAAAAAGAATTTTGGGGCTTACCCTTACAAGCAATATTCATTCATTCATGGCGGCGACGGAGGCATGGAATATCCCATGAGTACGATGCTTGCAGGACCCAGTTTGGGCACTGCTTTTCACGAGTGGATGCATACCTGGTATCAGATGCTGCTCGGTACCAATGAATCGTTGTATGCCTGGATGGACGAAGGTTTCACCGAATTTTCCACCAACAGAGTTGAAGAGTTTTACAGGCAGCAACTGGTGGCTAAACAAGGTCCTGATCAAAAACGCCGGTCTGATTCGCTTGTTGCCCGCGCCCTGCCTCTGTACCATGCAGGTAATTACGCAGGCTACCTTTCTCTCGCCCGGAGCGGACGGGAAGAGCCACTCACTACCCATGCCGATCATTTTAATACAAACTATGCGTACAGCAATGCAGCTTATTCTAAAGGGGCTGTGTTCATGGAGCAGTTGGGCTATATCATAGGAGCTCCGGTGAGAGACAAAATGATCCTGGAGTATGACCGTTTGTGGCGATTCAAGCATCCCAATGTGAACGACCTTATGCGGGTTGCAGAGAAGACCAGTGGTATACAACTGGACTGGTACCGGATGTATTGGGTGAACACGACTAAAACAATTGATTATGCCATTGATAGTTTATTTGAGGGCAACGGGGTAACCAATATTCGCCTCCGTCGTATTGGTATGATGCCTATGCCTGTTGACGTCAAACTCACTTTTAAAGATGGCAGCACTGAGTGGCACTATATACCGCTGTCGCTCATGTTCGGAGTCAAGGCTGCCGAGGAAGGACAGTCGCCCAGAACCGCCTACCCCGCCTGGAAATGGACCCACCCTACCTATGAAGTAAACACGAGGAGACGCCTGACTGATATCGTGACTGTAGAAATAGATCCATCGCAACGGATGGCAGACCTGGAAAGAAGAAACAATAAATTGGAGCTTAAATGGTAACGGGAGTTATCTATACATAAAGTTCATCCGTTCGGATAATTGAATAAGAACACCCAACTTACAACCTGGGTGTTTTTTTATTCATGTATCTCATTGCTTGTGTGTGAGGTCATTAATCAAACGTAAAGCAAATATTTTTCCCTGAACCATTCCTCCTCGAAAAGTTCGCTGATCTCAATTTTTTTGGGTTGTGACGCACTCTCGTTGATCTCGTCCTGCAGAGCACCTCCTTTTAAACAAATGAGCCCTGGTTTGTACTTCTCTTCGCCTCCAGCCGACATGATCAAACGCGTAGAAGGCTTCAGTAGGGGTCTGCTCCAACGAAGCAGATCTTTCAATGAAGCTACAGCACGGCTCACCACAAAGTCAAACTTCCGGTCGTGAAGGTCTTCCGCGCGGGTATGCAGCGTAGTAACATTAGGCAGGTCAATTTCTTTCCTGATCTCCTCTACGATCTTCAGCTTTTTCCCAACAGAATCTACAAGGAGGAACTGTACCTCCGGAAAAAAAATTGCGAGCGGCACACCGGGGAAACCGCCGCCCGTACCTATATCAAGGATCTGGATGCCGGGAGGAAAATCAAAAACGGCGGCAATGGCCAGCGAATGCAGTACATGCTTTTCGTACAGGCTGTCGATGTCTTTTCGGGAGATCACGTTCACCATGCTGTTCCAGTGCCGGTATAATCCTTCAAGGGCTGCAAACTGTTCTGCTTGCCGGGACGTAAAATCTGAAAAATATTTCAAAACTATTTCCATGACTGATCAGACTGCAGGCTGCTTTTATAATAATTAAGTGAAAGTGTTTGACGCGGAAGAAGGAGTTAGTTCCATGTTTTCTTTGGTTTTCTCCATAAAGCCGGAGCAAACAAAACATAATAAAACAACATCCAGATATCCCATAAGAAAAACAGGGGAAACAGGTCTTGCTCACCCAATTTTTTCATGGCACCTTTCCAGATAAGGGCTTGTGTAATTAGCCGCACAATGAAAGGGATGAAAGCAAAACGCCAGTCAAAAAAAATGAGGGAGAGCACGAAGAACGGGTAAAACAAAATAAAAGATCCGGTATACAAACCGAGTAGAAACTGGTGTGAGGCCTTGTAGAACTTCCCCGTAGAGTAATGGCGGTTCTTCTGCCGTTTCCAGTCTTTCCAATTTTGCTTTGGCTTCGATACAGTGAACGCGTCGGCGTCTATTACAACTGCCGTATTTTTTTTAGTTGCCACCTGGTTAATAAACAGATCATCATCGCCGCTTGGTATATGATTGATAGAGGTGAAACCTTTATTCTTAAAAAAGAGGGCTTTACGGTAGGCGAGATTTCGGCCCACCCCCATGTACGGTACTCCGGCCAGCGCATAGCCAAAGTACTGCAGCGCTGTATGAAAAGTTTCGAAGCGGATAGCCTTATTTAAAAAGCCCGGTGCCTTCTGATAAGCACCGTAACCCAGTGCCACTTCAATGCCTTCAGAAAAGGCATCCTGCATCTTATGCAACCAGCGATCGGTGGCTGGAACACAGTCTGCATCGGTAAGTAGTACCAGTTCGTGTTTGGCTTCTTTAATACCAATGGATAGGGGAAACTTTTTACCTGAGATCCCTTTTGCCTCCTGCTCCAGTTCAACGATCTGCAGCTTTTTAAAAGTTTTCTGCATTTCGGCAAGCAGGTACTTGGTGCTGTCCAGGGAATTGTCGTTTACCACTATCACTTCGTGGGTTGTTGGATAATCCTGTACCAGCACGCCGGGTAAATTGCGCGCTATATTCTCATCTTCGTCTCTTGCACAAACGATAATGGAAACAGGGTGCTGCTGAGAACTGTCACGGTGTTTTGTTTTAAAACTAGAGACCCGGCTAAAAAAAAACAGATAATAAAAAAGCTGGAGGGAAGTAAGCAGAATAAAAATTCCGAATAGAATTGCGCCCGGGCTAACAACCATGTTTACGAAGATAATGTTTGGTGCCTAATTGCTGCATGGCGGTTATACAAAACTGTGAACAAGCCTGAAATCCGCTGTGGTGTATCTTGCGGCAATGCCCCCCTTACATTTTAACCTGCAGGCTACAGACCCTCACAGTGCCGCACGTGCAGGAACCATCACCACAGATATGGGTACTATTCAAACGCCGGTTTTTATGCCCGTTGGTACCATAGGAAGTGTCAAATCGGTTACACAGCAGCAACTCAAGCGCCATGTGGCAGCACCTATCATCCTGGGTAATACTTATCACTTGTACCTGCGGCCCGGAACCGAAACAATAGAAGCTGCAGGCGGATTACACAGGTTTATGAACTGGGACAGACCCATACTTACAGACAGTGGTGGCTTTCAGGTATTCTCCCTTGCTGCTAACCGGAAAATAAGCGAGGAAGGCGTGTTATTCCAGAGCCATATAGATGGGAGCCGGCACCTTTTTACCCCGGAGAAAGTAATGGACATTCAACGCTCTATCGGCGCCGATATCATCATGGCGTTTGATGAGTGCCCTCCCGCACAGAGCGAATACGGATATGCCCTCAATTCCATGAACCTCACACACCGCTGGCTCGACAGGTGCTTCACACATTTTAACGATACCCCTCACAAGTATGCACACACGCAGAACCTCTTTCCTATTGTTCAGGGCGCTATCCACCACGACCTCCGCAAGGCTTCCTGTGCTTACATAAGTTCTAAAGAGGCAACAGGTAATGCCATTGGCGGTTTGAGCGTCGGGGAACCTGAACCCGTTATGTACGAAATATGCCAGCTCTGCTGCGAAAACCTTCCCGGAAACAAGCCCAGGTATCTTATGGGCGTTGGCACCCCCTGGAATATCCTGGAATGTATCAGCCTGGGTATCGACATGTTTGATTGTGTAATGCCTACCCGCAACGGCCGAAATGCCATGCTCTTCACCACTGCCGGAATTATAAACATTGATAATAAAAAATGGGAACGCGATTTTTCGCCCATTGACGCCGGACTGGATAATGATTGGAGCAGCTATTATAACAAGGCTTACGTGCGTCACCTGTTCAAAGCAGGTGAGATTTTGGCCCTTACCATCGCTTCTGTGCAAAACCTTTCCTTTTACCTGTGGCTGGTGCAAAACGCGCGGGAACACATTACTGCCGGAGACTTTGCTTCCTGGAAGGCCCAGATGATTCCGGTGTTGAAGACGCGGTTGTAATGTTCGCTACACCATGCTGCACCTCCCGATAGCACCGGCAGAGACAGGTGCACCTTCTTGTAGGGCAAAACCCCCAGACCCACTGTAGTCGCGTGTATTGAGCAGCCGCTGCTATATGCCAGCCAACTCCCGGAAAGCCCGACGCAGCCTGCAAGAGTGGTAGCCGCCTATGTTTCATGCAGCACCACGAGGTGTTGGGTCAGCCTATAAATGTTGCTACCGCAGTGGGCCTGCATTCCGCTAGTAGGTTTACGATCCCGATTTCGTAGAATCCCATGTTTCACAGGATTTTTACTGGATAAAACAGCCTCTGCCAATTCACCAATTCTTTGCAAACACCATACTGTAGTATCCTAGAACTGGCCAAGGAATTACCCAGGAATTTTTGCCCCCCTGTATTTGTTCACAATCGACAACATCCCGGGAAAATAGCGTGAAATTTGTTTACAAACGGCGTTCTGCTGTGAATAAATCTGTGCATAAACTGTGTATTCAAAAAGTTTTTGTACGCAAATGTTTTCAGCATTTATTCGCCCTACAGAGACAGCAGAGCCCCGCAGAACCACGGATTTTTAATAATTATTTAATACTGGGGCCTAACAAGGTTCCGGGCTCAGAGGAAAAGACGAATAAAAAACTAACCACTTATCAGTTCAATAAAAATGGATTTAACCAATCTCAATCGCGACCGTAAAACCAGGAGGAAAACACCGCTCGACATCAGCACGATGATGTACGGCAAAGTGCCGCCGCAGGCAAAAGACCTTGAAGAAGCCATCCTCGGAGCTATCATGCTTGAAAAAGGAGCTTTTGACACAGTTGTAGAAATTTTAAAACCGGAATGCTTTTATGTAGATGCCCACCAGCGGATCTTCACAGCAATGAAGAGCCTGGCTAATAAAAGTCAGCCAATCGATATACTCACAGTAGTAGAGGAACTCCGGAGTGCGGAGGAATTAGACCTGGTTGGCGGACCCTACTACGTAACCAAACTTACCAATGCAGTAGTATCGTCAGCCAACATCGAAGCACACGCACGAATTGTGCTCCAAAAATTTGTTCAGCGCGAGTTGATTCGCATCAGTGGCGAAATTATTGGCGATGCCTACGAAGACAGCACCGATGTATTTGATCTTTTAGACCAGGCCGAAAGCAAGATCTACGAAGTAACCAGTAAACACCTCCGTAACAGTTACGAAACGATTGACTCAGTACTGGTGAAAACCATTCAGCGCATTGAAGACCTTCGGCACAAAAATGAAGATGTAAGCGGAGTTCCTACAGGCTTTCCATCCCTCGACAGGGTCACTTACGGATGGCAAAACACAGATCTGATCATCCTGGCGGCACGCCCGGCAGTTGGTAAAACGGCTTTCGCGCTTAACCTTGTAAGGAGTGCTGCACTCCACCCTACTAAACCTACCCCTGTTGCTTTTTTCTCCCTCGAGATGAGTGCAGGGCAGCTGGTACAAAGGGTACTCTCCGCCGAGAGCGAAATTTGGCTGGAGAAGATCTCGAGGGGTAAGCTGGAAGAGCACGAAATGAAACAGCTTTATGCAAAAGGCATTCAACGCCTGGCACAGGCGCCCATTTTTATAGATGACTCAGCAGCACTGAACATTTTTGAACTGAGGGCTAAATGCCGCCGGCTTAAAAACATCAATAATATCGGATTGATCATTATCGATTACCTCCAATTAATGAGCGGCACCGCAGAAGGCAAAGGCGGTAACCGGGAGCAGGAAATCTCCACCATTTCCAGGGGTTTAAAAGGTCTTGCCAAGGAACTCCAGGTACCTATCATTGCGCTTTCGCAATTGAGCCGTGAAGTTGAAAAACGCAAGGACGGAAACAAAATGCCCCAGTTGAGCGACCTGCGCGAGTCGGGCGCCATTGAGCAGGACGCTGATATGGTGATGTTCCTCTACCGCCCCGAATACTACGATGTAACCCAGAATGAAATGGGGGAGAGCAACCGGGGTGAAACGCATGTGCGGATAGCCAAACATCGTAACGGTTCGCTCGAAACAGTGAAGCTCCGGGCACTGCTCCACATTCAAAAATTCGTGGAAGATGACGGCGGCGAAAGCTTCGGCGGACCTGCCATGCCAGGCAGCTGGAAGCCTGTGTCTGACGTAGATGGCGGAAGCGGAGGTGCAAGGATGTTCATCCAAACTGGAAGCAAGATGAATAGCCACCAGGACGAGGAAGACCCATTTTAGATAGACCAGCAAGCATCTGAAAAAGCTTCACGCGGTGAGGCTTTTTTTATTGGTGTACGCTCCCCTTGTCCAACAAGGAGGTCTTTCCGGACAGTTACCTGCTTAGCTTAATTTTGAAAAATGTCACTGCCGTACTTTTATGTTAAGGATCTAAGCCACCCTACTGTTGTTCTTGACGAAGACACGTCAAAGTATGTAGTACAGGTATTGCGCATGCAGGCAGGAGAACCCGTTCTGATCACAGATGGCCTGGGAAATAGATCAACAGCGCTCATCACCGATAATAACAGGAAACGTTGTACCCTGGCAGTGCAGTCGGCCCAAAACGAGCCTGCCAGGAGAGTGGGCATCTCCATAGCCATATCGCTGCTAAAAAACACCTCGCGTTTTGAATGGTTTCTTGAAAAAGCTACCGAACTGGGAGTCAGTGAAATCATTCCCTTGCTCTGCGAGAGGACTGAAAAGGAAAAATTCCGTTCAGACCGCCTCAATGGAATAATGGTTAGTGCCATGCTGCAGTCGCAACAATGCTGGTTACCGTTGCTCACCCCACCTATGCAGTTTGAGGACCTGGCTGTTCAGGCACGTGTGGGCGGAAAGTTTATTGCTCACTGTGTGGATGCAGACAAAGATCAACTTCAAAACAGCGTACAGAAAAACGGCAGCGCGCAACTGATCCAGATTGGCCCGGAGGGCGACTTCACCCCTAAGGAGATAAGTATAGCCTTAGCTAATAACTTCCTGCCAGTGTCGCTCGGGCGCAGAAGATTGCGCACAGAAACGGCCGGACTCGCTGCAGCTGTACTGCTGACAACACTCACCTAAGATTTCGTAGTAGCCAAAATAATGGCGTTAACGAGCCTGGTCGGTCGTGTAAGGCGTGTTCCCTTCCGCCGTATTTATCCGGGGTTCGTTCAATTCTACCACCCGCTGTCCCGATTTCTTTCGTACAATCATATTCAGGAGCTCCACGAGGAAAGAGAAGGCCATCCCGAAATAGATATAATTTTTTAGTTGGAGTTTTTCTGCCTGCTCAGAATTCCAGCCCTCCACGATCAGGCTTAGCCCAATCATTACCAGAAAAGAAAGTGCAAGCATTTTAAACGTTGGGTGTTTATGTATAAAAGAAGAAATCTTTGGACTAAACAAGAACATGATCACCATCGCTATAACAACCGCAATAATCATGATCTCCAGGTATTTTGCTGTACCGCCTGCTGTGATCACACTGTCAAAGGAGAACACCATATCAATCAACAGGATTTGAACAAGCGCCTGCATAAACGTAAACGCCTTCTTGCCGCCTTTCTCATTGGATGGATCGTCGCCCTCGAGTTTTTGGTGTATTTCATGCACCGATTTATAGATAAGGAAGGCACCTCCCACTAACATGACAATGCTGGCAAGGTCGAAACCCTTACCCATAACCGAAAATACCGGCTTCCCCTTCTGAGACAATAACCAACTCAATCCGATCAGCAGGATGCTCCGAATAATGATACCCATGATGATCCAGGCCCGGCGTGCCTTTTTGTGGTCTTTCTCTGGAAGCCGGTTAATGATAATGCTAACAAAGATTACGTTGTCTATACCCAATACCACTTCAAGTACAATTAATATTAAAAGACTTATGATACTGTCTGCTGTAAGTAAATGTTCCATAATGACGAACTCAATTATTTAATCAAAGATTTACAAATGCTTTTTGCAATAAATGGGCCTTCGTAAATAAAGCCCGTCCACACCTCTACAAGTGAGGCACCACAACGGAGCTTTTCTTGTGCATCCGCCGCAGTAAAAATACCTCCACTGGCAATAACCGGCAGGGCACCACCTGTCTTCTTATATATATATTCAACCACGGCTGTAGACTGCTTTTTCAGCGGGGCACCACTTAACCCTCCGGCTCCGATAGAGTTCACCGTTTCGGCCGAAGTTACCAAACCCGTGCGTGCAATAGTTGTATTTGTAGCTACCAGGCCGTCCAGCTTTATCTCCATTGCGATAGCAATAACATCGTCCAGTCCATCTGTACCCAGGTCGGGAGCAATCTTCAACAGGAGTGGCCGGTGCAGATTCATTTGCCTGTTGAGGCTTTGCAAATGGAGCAAGATTTCCCGA
>JBGTIL010000438.1:0-4044 GCA_041745695.1 Chitinophagaceae bacterium
CCTTGCTTTTTTCTACTGCAAAGTTTTGCGAGTTCACAGATCCTGTTGTTTTCCAAAGCAGGTTTACAGCACCGTTCATGCAGTTGGCGTTAAACAGTGTGAAGTTTACAGGCAGAGTTGCATTGGCAATACCTGATTCGATTTCAAACCAGTTAAAGTTGAATCCACCGCTGTCGATCGATTGGAAACGGATCGTCTGCGTGCCAGCTACCAGGGGCAAAGTCGTTGTTTTTGTCAAAAAATTTTGCCAGTCGCCTGTGTCGAAAACTTCTATCGTATCAACGACCGTTCCTGAGCTGGTTCGAAAGTCGAACTTTGCACCCGAAACCCGCGACGCAAGCCTGAAGCGAAATTTATAGTTCCCCGCGGTAGGGACATTCACACTATACTCCATCCAAGATCCCAAACGCATGAATCCCAGATGCACACCTGGCGGACCTTCATCATTGTTATTTTCGTTTATCACCTGAAAACTGGCGGTAGGGTTCTCTGCCTGTATGCGTGTTGTTGCCGGCTGCACCAAGATACTTACGTTACTGGTAGCGGTACCACCGCCGTTGTCAGTAATTGTTAACCGGAATACGTGAACCCCTGGTTCCAGACCACTTACGGTAGTGCTGGCCGAGCTGACATTATTAAAATTAGCACCACCTGGACCAGATAATTTTTGCCAACTGAAAGATGTTGCTGTCCCGTTAGGACCCGTGCCACCGCCAGTTAGTGTGACTACATTTCCTGGGAAACGAATCGTTTGAAAGTCGCCTGCCCTGGCGGGAGAAACAGAACGCTGGTACTGCAACATCCACTCGTAAATATCCTGACCATTATCAGTTTGTTCTCTACGTAACCATGGATACCACACATTGTGCACGGAGTCAGGAACGCCTGGTGAGAGGTAAGGGGTGAAAATTGTTTTTTTTGCTGGCACCTGAGGCGGGGGAGGCGTGTTTATAAAGTCAACATAGTCATTGGTAAAATATGCGGGCACCTGGTTGTCAAACAAATTGTGAAATGCCCACACTGCCACATTATTATATTTTATAATGTTTGCCTTTGCCTCGATAGGATAAGAAACACCGGCAAAGGGCACAATGGCAGCAATGCGCCGCGCATACGCCGAACTGGCTCCCGGGTAATTCCATACGGAGCCGGCGCCCTGGCTCTGTCCTACTAGGTATATACGCGAAGTGTCTACACGATAGTTCACTATCGCATAATCAATTACTGCATTGATCTCTTCCGGGGTTGGGAATTTGATATGCATGGGGGTCAGGAACTGAGGCGTAATGATCACGAACCTGAAATTCTGCCCGTTCACAGTGTATTCGTCCACCCAGCTTCCTTGTCTTTGCTGTTCGTGTGGGTAGCCACCGCCGGTAAAATGATTCTCAAGTCCACCACCGATACCTTGAACACCGTCGCTTCCGTCACCTGTAGAACCGATGCCATTAATGTAGATCATCAAAGGATACCGTTGAGCAGCAGTGTTGTACCCATTAGGCAACCACTCCAGAAACCCATTGCTGTTTGCCCCGGGAATGGGTATGTTGGCTCTTTTGGTAAGCTGGCTGAAGGAAGCGGTGTTGGAGAAAAGAAAGAGAAGGACTGCTGAAAAGCGCAGAAGGATCTTCTTAAAAAGTTTCATAAAAATGCGGTTGATTAAAACTAGCGTGACGTAGTAAGAAGAGGATAAAGGAAGTGAGGCAAATATATCAATTTTCTTAATACGCCAATCAACTTTTAGTCATGGTCAGGACCGGCAGAGGAAAGCAGACGTACAAAGCAGGCCAGCGGCCGCAACCGGGGTTCAAGTAAATGAGGAGCGTGAATAGCTGAGCTTGTAGCGAATGCTCAGGTACGGAGCTACTGTCTCCAAAGCGCTTGCCACCCGGGCAGACAGGATACCATGAATAATGCAAAGGCCGGACGCTACCCAAATGCAGCCGGCTGAAAAAATTGATTCGCCTACAAGAGAGGAACCGCCTTGTTCTGCTTTTAAATAATGGGAGACAAGTGCAACACCGCTGCTAATGCCTGGTAGAATAGGCTCCAAAGGAATTAGACGGGCTGGCAGGTACTGCATCGCCTGAACCGACCAACGTAACCGGAAAATGCTTGTTGATCAGTTCAAATTCCTCCTGCGTGAACAGACCTGTAACTGTGCAGAGTACGGTGTTGACAATGTAGCCCGACTGAAGGCTTTTGGTGAAAGTGGCAACGTCGGCAAGCGACTGAAATTTAAGGGTGAGCCGTTTCATAGGTAGAGGGATTAAAGGATGAGCCAAGATAAGGCAAATAATGAAAAAAAGAAATTCCTGAAGCCATCACTAGTTTTCATTTTCTACATTCCTGCAGCAAAATGTATTCCTTTTTTATATGAGTGAGAGGGTTGGGAAATAAGAGGCGGCTGCTCCCGAACCCTGTCCAGTCATATTCCCGGCTTATTCCGAAGTGGAGTGGAACGGGGCGGGGCAGGGGCTTCAAAGAAACATAACTAACTTTTAGCCAAATGCTAATTTTTTTTCGATTGATTGCGGCGGCTCTTTTTTGTTACAGACGTACGGTGGGCATAGTCAGAAAAAACGAATACTTTTAGTCAAATACCTAAACAGATCAGTCACCCCCCAAAACAGTTGAATGAAACAGCTCACGATCATATGGCTCCTTTCCTTTTTTACAGCTTCGGTGTGCGCTCAAAAAGACTGGATGCCAGTCCCGGGCAAAATTTCCACACCCTGGACTGATAAAGTAAATTCAGAAAAGCCGTTGCCCGAATATCCCCGACCGCACATGGTGCGCAAAAACTGGACAAACCTCAATGGGCTCTGGCAGTACACTATTTTGCCCCGGTCACTCAGCAGTGTACCGGTAGCCTACCAGGGCAAGATCCTGGTTCCTTTTGCAGTAGAGTCGAACCTCTCGGGAGTTGGCAAAACCGTTGGGAAGGACAGTGTGTTGTGGTATGAACGCACGTTCTCTCTTCCTCCGTCAAACAAGGGAACTTTGTTGCTCCATTTTGGTGCGGTGGACTGGTCTTGCGAAGTGTTTATTAATGGTCAGCCAGTGGGTAAGCATGAAGGTGGCTACGATCCTTTTAGCTTTGATATTACCACAGCGGTTTCTAGATCGAGCAAGCAAACCATTGTGGTGCGTGTATGGGATCCGTCCGACGAAGGCCCGCAACCCCGTGGCAAACAGGTGAAATCACCGCGCAGCATCTGGTATACGCCTGTCACAGGCATCTGGCAAACAGTGTGGCTGGAAAGCGTTCCCAAAACCTACATCGCCTCTACAAAGCAAACACCCGACATAGATAAAAAGACCATCATCGTTGCTGCAGAAGTCAGGAACCTGGAGCCGGGAGATCGCGTGCTGATAAGTGCATGGGATGGCAAGGAAAAACTTGCAGAGCAATTGCTGAATACCGGAGATCAGGCCGTTCTCGGCATAGCCAGTCCAAAAATTTGGAGCCCTGAAGCTCCCTTCCTCTACGATTTAAGACTAACGGTGATGCGCAGGGGAAAACTCATTGACGAGGTGCAGGCTTATTTCGGCATGCGCAAAATTACTGTGCTACCCGACAAGAACGGAATTCAACGAATGCTGCTGAACGATAAGTTTGTTTTTCAGTACGGCCCGCTCGACCAGGGCTGGTGGCCGGACGGTTTATACACCGCGCCAACCGATGAAGCCCTGAAGTTTGATATAGAAAAAACAAAAGACATGGGCTTCAACATGATTAGGAAACATGTAAAAGTTGAACCTGCCCGTTGGTACTATCACTGCGATAAGATGGGCATGCTGGTATGGCAGGACATGCCGAGCGGTGACATGGGCAACCGTTGGGATTCGCGTCCAGGGATTATTGGACGCGCTACCAGTAAGGAGCGCTCACCAGAGTCGGAACAAATCTTTCGTACCGAATGGAAGGAGATCATGCAGGATCTCCACAACTTTCCGAGTATCGTTGTTTGGGTGCCATTCAATGAAGCCTGGGGACAGTTTAAAACAAAAGATATCACCGAATGGACGATGAAACAGGAT
>JBGTIL010000439.1:0-13813 GCA_041745695.1 Chitinophagaceae bacterium
AACAAAGCAGGAACAGGGTCCATCCCCGCCAGGGAGCTGGCTGAAGAACAAAGAATATAGCAGCACCCGTAACAGCAATGATAAACGTGGGCGATTCGGAGCCTGTACTGAATAACACAATACTCAATAACACGGCAGCCAGGTAATGAAGTTGGAACAGGATGTTAGGGTATAATTTCCACCTCAAAAGAGGGGCAAGCATCAGCAAGGCTGCTGGAAGCAATACAGTCCACAGAGGAAGGAGTGGCAGATTGAATATGCGGGTGATCATCCCCATGACACTAATATTTTGCATATTGCCCTTGGGCTGCAGTTCTTCGTTTTGTCCGTTCTTATGAATCAAAGATTGTAGCCAGTCGCCATAGGCTTCCATCACAAAGTGCGGCGAGGAAAACAGCATGGGCAGGGCGAACAACACAAGGCTCCATACAGCCAGCCAGCCGGCAAGTTTCCATTGGTCCTTTGAAAAAACTCCAAACACGAGTGCAACCAGTCCATAGATCTTTACAAAAAAACCGAGCAGGGCAACGAGCGGCGCTGCATATGCCTTACGGGATGTTACAAAGACCAAGGTCATGATGATCAAGGCAGCGATGGCAGGGTTGACTTGCAGGCCATGGTGGGCAGTGGTTAATTCTATAAAAGCTATCCAGAGGGTGCCCGTTTTTTGAGGGAGAGAGAGTGGAAGCATATTGACAGCCTTATACAACAACCAGGTATTAGCCACCGACCACAGCATCATTCCTGGAACGTCTGGCAGTAAAGCAAATGGTGCAATGAGCACAGCGAAAAAAGGACCGTAGTGGTTGGTATCGAAGTACTCCGCCGGATATTCGGCATACAAGGGCTGTTGGGCAACAGTATGATAGAAAACCCCTTTGAAGATTTTGTAATTGTTGTAGCTGTCTTTGAAGTATTGAACAAGGGGAATGATAATCGAAGCGCCAAACCAGCATATGACAGGGACAACAGGCCTTCTAAAAAAACGGGCAAAAGCGGCAGCGAAGGTTCTTCTCATCAGGCTGCGAAGATAGAGGTCTAGCCAAAAAAAAGACCCCCGGTTCACGGAGGTCGTTTTGTTTATACTGAAAGCTTTTCTTTTTTTCTTTTTATCTGCGCTACAAGCGAATCAAAAGCTTCGTCAAATGAAGCCTCGAAGGATTTACTGGTTGATTTTACAAAGAAGTCGGCTCTCGGCACATGCACCCTTATTTCGGCTACCTTGTCTTTGATGGTATGCATTACCCCGTCTAATTTTAAAAACACATCTACTTTAATGATCCGGTCATGAAACTGTTGCAGCTTCTCGATTTTCGCTTTGATCCGGGTCAATAATTTCTGATCAGCATCAAAATGCACTGTTTGAATGTGAAGATTCATAGAAAAAAGTATTTAGTCATTAAACAATAAAAAAAGAACTTTTATTTCCTGTTGCGGTCTCTATGAAGTTAGTTCAATCATGGAATGAAAACAAAGAAAAGAAGGGGAAAAAAATTAAATCTTCCGGCAGGCTTCAGGCCTTTGGATGTGCCTTCTGGTGTACGTTTTTAAGCTTAGTAATGGTGTTATGTGTATACACCTGCGTAGACGCCAGGCTGCTGTGCCCAAGGAGTTCCTTGACCGCGTTCAGGTCGGCACCGCCGTTTAAAAGATGGGTTGCAAAACTGTGTCGCAGGATGTGAGGGCTTTTTTTATCGATGGTGGTTACCAGCCCCAGGTATTTATGAATAACGTTGTATACGCTGCGCAGGGGCAGCTTCTTTCCTTTTTCAGTCACCAGGAGTACGCTCCTGTCTGGCAGAGGCAGGTCGTTTTTTTGTTTGAGATACGCCTCTATAGACTGCATCAGGCTGGCAGCTATCGGAATAACGCGTTCCTTATTTCCCTTACCCAGTATTTTAAGGGTGTTGGTGGAAGCACTGGGGGCAGTTTCTTTTAAATGAACTACCTCGCTCAGGCGCATGCCGGTATGATAAAACAACTCAACAAGGAGGCGGTCTGTAGCTCCCTTCCAACCTTCATCAAAGGCTACGTGATTGATAAGCGTAGCCATATCTTTTTCAGATACGAACTGCGGCAAACGCTTTTCCGACCGGGGCGCAATGATCTTTGCCATCGGGGTTTTGTCAACCGTGCCAGCTTTTACGCAATGCTTGAAGAAAGACCTGAGCGTGGATATTTTGCGATTGATGGTTTTGGATGTGAGTCCGGAGCCTTTAAGGTCGGCTAACCAGCTTCGGATGTAGATATGCTCAACCTGGGGCAGTGGCATTGCGCCGTACTGCAAATGGAGATAGGTGAAAAAAGCCGTCAGGTCGTTCTGGTAAGATATTACTGTGTGTCGCGAAAAGCGCTTTTCAAACTGGAGATAGTCTAAAAAAGGTTGGATCTCAGGATAAACAGTTTGCATAAAAAAACGATAGCTGCAAAGTAATTAAAACCTTGCAGCTATCATATAGAATTGATCCGAATTTATTATACCTCTATCTTGCCACTGGCGATCTGCTGCTTGTAAACAGCTTTCAAAACCTGTCCCCTGCGACGGATGGAAGGCTTTATAAAAGCCTGACGCTCCCGAAGTTGCAACAAGATCTTAGCTTTTTCAAACTTCTTCTTATACTTCTTCAGTGCCTTATCTATGTTCTCGCAATCTTTAGAATCGATTATTAACATACGTGTGTCCCCTTTTATTGATTTTCAGGAGGGCAAATATAGCATTCTTTGGAAGTTCAAACCAAAACAAAATGCAAAATACCCGAAATTCGGCCCATGTTTACTGGTATAATTGAGTCTGTGGCGCGGGTGCGCGATGTTAGTATTATCGGCGGCAATAAAACCTATTGGATAGAATCAACGCTCTCTCCCCAACTGAAAATTGATCAAAGCCTAGCGCACAATGGTGTTTGTCTTACTGTTGAAGAAACCACAACGGCGGCTTACCGGGTAACGGCGGTAGCGGAAACCCTCGACAAAACAGTCCTTCATGGCTGGGTGCCAGGAACACTTGTAAATCTTGAGCGCAGCCTGCTACCGAGCAGCCGGCTGGACGGACATTTTGTGCAGGGTCATGTAGACACCACCGGCACCTGCGAAAAGATCGTAAACAAAAAAGGAAGCTTTGAACTCCGGTTCACTTTTCCTAAAAACTTTTCACCGCTGATTATCGAAAAGGGCTCGATCTGTATTAACGGTATCAGCTTAACAGCTTTCAATGTAAAGAAAGACAGTTTCAAAGTGGCGGTCATTCCTTATACCTGGCAACATACCAATCTTCAATATTTAAAAGCAACCAACAAAGTGAACCTCGAGTTTGATATATTGGGCAAGTATATCACAAAAATGAAGCTCGCTAAATGATCCCATGCAAACCACGGTGGTTTTCGCTTCTTCTGATCTTCGCATGGTTGTTGGTTCAGGCTGTACTTCTGCTTAAGCAAGGCATTCACACCGAGCTTGAAGCAACAAAGTATATCGATCAGGCAAATAATGTTTTGCTCAATGGAGGCTACTCGGCTCCGAAATATTTTTTCTATTCCACGCTCATCTTCATTATCGTTTTTTTTATAAAGATCGGGGGAGGCTTCGCAGCAGTAGTTGGTTTTCAAATTGCGCTGAATGGTGTTGCAACGTATTGCTTATTTAAACTGGGTAAAGCGGTTGCACAAAATTCAGTCTCAGCCTATATAACGACGCTCCTGTTCATTGTTTTTATCCCTCTTCAAAGCTGGAATACCTATCTCTATACCGAATCCCTTTTTATCAGCCTGAGTATCTTTTTCATCTACTTCGTGCACCGCTACCCCCCTTTCACAATAAGAAACTTTGCCATCGGACTATTCTTTTTGATCCTGCTGGTTTTGACGCGCCCTTTTGGTGTCCTCTATATGCTGCCGTTCCTGATCTACGCCCTGGTAATTTCACAGAAAACATTCCGGATCATCTTATCGGTAGCAACCATCGCTGGTATCGCAGTATTTTTTGCTTTGATCAACTATGCTTTCCAGGGCGGCGAAGACATGGATGCCATGAAACCATTCAAGGAAAGCCACATTATCTGCTTCATGCCTACTGCCAATGCTTCACCGCTTAATGTCAGGGAGACTGGTAAGCCCGTTTCAGATATGTTTCATTACATCATTCATACTCCGGGTCACTTCACAGGTCTTATGGTAAAAAGATTAGTTTCTTTTTTCATACTGCCCAAACCTTACTTCTCCCTGCGGCACAACATGCTTTTGACAGGTATCATTATACCAACCTACTTGTTTGCACTAATTGCAGTATGGAAGAGAAGGATACAAAACCGCCTTACGCTTTTCCTCGGTTTGATTGTACTGATCTACGCAGTGGGAACAACGTTTCAGTGTAATGACTACCATAACCGATTCATCATGCCTGTATTTTCCATTATCCTGTTATTTACAGGAGCAGGAATAGCGTATTGCCTGAGCTTACTTAAAAAAAAATAGGAAATACCACTTCAGGTTGAAGTGTCCACGCGTTGAAAACGCTTCTTCAGTTTGAGAAAAACGATTTCAAAATAATTGTAAGAAACCCAGCCGAAAAAAACGGAGAGCAAGAGGGTCAGGATTGCTAAACAAAGGGTAACAAACAAATTGCTTTCCTGGCTGATAAATAACGACGTGAACTTGCAGGCAAATACGATAGCAAAAATGTGAAAAAGATAGATCCCGTAGGATATCTTGCCCAGGTAGCTGATCCAGCCTGCGCTATAGTTGACCATACTCTCCTTTTTAAATGTAGCTACCAGCATAAGGCAGGCCATTAAAAGCGCCATAAACTCAAATTGCAGGTAAGGTATTGTTATCCCAAATCCAATGGATAAAACCAACACCAGGTATACGCCCACCTGTACAAACCGCATTTTAAAATACTGTATCCAGGACTGATTAAAGAAGTAGGCGTAGCCAAATAAAGATCCGATAGCAAAGGTAGAAAACCGGCTGTACTGAATGTATGTAAGCATGCTGTTGACATAGCCCAACGCTGCTGGTGCATTTTGAGTTCGCTGTACATACCCGTGCAGGTATTCATGCAGCACATTGAGCAAAGGCACGGCAAGAAGTATGACCCAAAAGATCAAACAAACATGCCTGCGGAAAAAATAAAACAATAAACCCCACGCTATATAAAATTGCTCCTCAATGCCAATGGTGTAGGTATGATGAACATAGGGTCCTGTAGGAAATAAAAAGGGTTGGATATGTGGCAGGAAAGCCAGGTACAACGCATTTGAATTGCTGTAATTGGCAGCGAGGTAACTGTCGGTAGTTGAGGGAATACGAAAAAAAGGGATCTTAAAAATGAATAGAAAGATGATGATGAGTAAAAAATACGCTGGCCAGATTCGAAAGATGCGCCTGAGGAAAAAGTTTTTAAGATTGATTTTTCCAAAGTTGGCATGTTCATGCAATAACAGGTACGTGATCAGGAACCCGCTGCCCATAAAAAAGAAGTGTATACCGTAGAGCCCTATCAAACCAAGCACCGGGTAATCATACCGGTAAAAACCAAAATTGGTTTTGAAAGTAAACAGGTGGTGCAGCACAACAAATGTGATGGAAATGAACCGCAAGCCATCGAGCCCGGCGAAATGTTTTGCTTTCATCCGCAACAAAAGTTATTCTGATAACAATAAATCATTGAACTATAAACATACCATTTGTTAATACAACTTCAGGCTGTCGGTGCTGAAGTCAACAGTCAGGCGACCCTTGTTTGCTGAAGTCGGATAAATCCTGCGTTTGTAAAATCTCGGCTCTGTTACCTCTTTGTAAGACTGCACTTCAACTTTTTGATAAGTGGTTTTTAATATTCCCGGAGCCCAGGTGGGAAACCCAATGCGAAAGATCAAAGCACCCTTGTATTGCGTTGGCAAGTTGATAAAGCTGACCTCCCGGATGTCTGGGATCAGGTTCAATGACTCTATTGTTGATCGCGAGATATTCGAAGCAACGCGGTACGACACAGATGCCTGGTAAAGAAAATACAAATGGCAGGTGATAATCAGCGCCATTGATACAAGGAGGTGGCTGCTGTTATGCAAAATATTATAAGCCAGAAATACGATCAACATGCTGGCAAAAATTGTGGCAGGGTAGACATATCTTTCAGACTCTGTGTCGTGCGTATCGATGCCTAAGGAAATGGCCGGTAGGAGGCAGATCATAACACAGGAGACTAACAGCATCGCAAAAGCAAACGCCTTCCTCGATCTTTTGAATACTAATACAGCCAGTATAACAAAGACCAGGCAGGTCAGGATGAAGAGGGTTGCAAATAGTGTACTATTTTCCATCGGTGGAAGGAATGTTCGTGCAAAGAGGGTCACATAATGATAGGCCAGATTAAAATAGTTTCGACCTAGCGCAGTGCCTGCCTCGTAATTGCCCAGGTTGCGACTTAAAACAAAATACCTGAAGAAAAGATAGGCTGTCAGTACATTCCAGTGCAAGGTGATCGGCCAATAAGGCCTGTTTAATTTTTGACAGTTTACTTCGTAAAAATAGAAAGCGGTTAGTATCAGGGGAACTATCCAAGTTAACTCATAGGTAAAAACACCAAAGCCGTAAGAGCACAGACTTAAAATTAGTGTGCCCTTGAATCTTTTTAAAAATGCGATGAGGCTCAATTGTATAAAAAGTGCAGCCAAACTCCCCCCTCTGCCAACAATCCAGAATATGGGCTCGCTGTGAACAGCATAACACAGAAAAAGCAGCGCCACCAAAAAAGACAGCCTTTTTTGTTTGGCAGCAGTTGAATATTTTTCAAGCAACTCCTTACACAGAAAGTAAGCAAGTAAACTGTTGATAAGGTGCAACAGCAGGTTAGTAATATGGAAGCCTGTTGCGTTCAGGCTCCATACGCGTGCATCTATCCAAAGTGTAGCTTCGAGTATAGGACGTAGCAAGTTTGTCTGAAATACATTGCGATTATTTGATTGTGGGATGAGCGCGAAGTCGTCGCATAAAAAATAAAGCCCTGCCGGATTAGCGATCAGAAAAAATGCAGTTATAAACAGCAATGCTCCTGCAACTAAGAGAATATTGGCTCTTACAAGAGCAATCATCTTTTGCATTCAAAGATCAAGTAGGGTTAAATTTGTTTTCCTTTCATAGCTATGCCAATTGCATCATCCATCAGGCGTTCAGCATAAGGACGTGACACATGATTTAAAGCCTCTATAGCAGCCTGCACTTCATCTTTGGATCCTGATTGAATAGCTGTTTGCAATTGATCAATGGCAGTTTGGGTTGCTACAAGTTCCTGAGCAGTTAATGAGTCGCTATTCTTTTTAAGGAAAGTAAGTGTGGTCTCCAGCAATATCTTCCCCTCCGATTGGGCTTCTATGAGCGCACGCTGCTGCATGTCTTGCCGGGCATGCTGTAAAGAATCCAGGAGAATATTTTCCACTTCTTCATCCGAGAGTCCATATTGGGGCTTCACCTCCACCGACTGCTCCACCCCACTGCGCAACTCTTTTGCCCGCACCAGTAGTATTCCGTCTGCATTGATCAGGAAAGAAATATCCACTTTTGGCATGCCTGCAGGCATAGCCGGGATGCCCGTTAGCGTGAACGAAGCGAGTTTGCGATTATCGCCTACCAGGTCGCGCTCGCCCTGGTAGATGGAAACAGATATGCCTGTTTGCCCATCTTTTTGAGTAGTATACTGGCGCCCAGCCTTCGTAGGAATTTTGGAGTTTCGGGGAATGAGCACGTCCATCAAGCCGCCCATGGTTTCAATGCCCAGAGATAGGGGCGTTATATCCAGGAGCAACAGGTCCTTGTTATTTCCTGCAAGTACATCTGCTTGTATTGCAGCGCCCAGCGCTACAACTTCATCCGGGTTAACTTTATCGTACACCTGTTGTTGAAAAAAATCACTCACTGCCTTCTTCACCAGAGGAACTCTGGTTGATCCCCCCACCATCACAACTGCCTGTATGTCTGCCACCGGCAAGCCTGCGTCTTTAAGTGCCAGCCGGCAACTAACCATGGTACGCTCTACCAGTGGTGCAATCAACTCTTCAAATAAGGTGCGGGTTAGCGTTAATGAAATGTTCTCCAGGGTTGCCTGGTACTCCTCGTTTTCGCCGAGGAAGATCTTTGCCTGTTCTGCCTGTAACCGCAAACCTTGCAGTAATGATTTATCTTCAAGTTGGGCAGTGCTGATGCTGTACTCTTTGATCCAGTGATCCATAACCGCGCGGTCGAAATCGTCGCCGCCAAGGTAGGTATCTCCGTTTGTGGACAACACTTCAAATACACCATCAGTGATACGCAGCAGGGAAACATCAAACGTACCACCCCCGAGATCGTACACTGCTACAATCTTTTCTTCTTCCCTATTGAGCCCAATGCCATACGCCAGGCTGGCCGCTGTGGGCTCATTTACGATACGCAACACATCCAGTCCTGCCAATTTTCCCGCATCTCTTGTAGCCTGGCGCTGCGCGTCGTTGAAGTAAGCAGGTACTGTAATAACGGCGCGCGTTACTGGCGTTTTTAAAATATGTTCTGCCCTTGCCTTTAAAGACTTTAAAATGTATGAGGACAGGTCGATAGGTGTATAAAACTTTCCACCAACTTCAATTTTTACCAGGTTGTCGCTCCCGTCGTCTATAATATTGTAGGTAAAAAAACCGGAGTTGCTGGCAACGTCCTTGTACGATTTGCCCATCAAACGTTTAACGGAGAAAACCGTTCTCTCGGGCTCGGTGATCAAATGTTGTTTAGCGTCGCTCCCTACCACTATTTCCTCACCAGCACCGAAGTATATAATTGAAGGAACAAGGGCTGTGTGATCGAATTCTTTTAATACAACTGCCTGCTTTGTATCCGGATGTATGATCGCAATGAGGCTGTTGGTAGTTCCCAGGTCAATACCCACGATCATGTCTTCCTTTTGTAAACTACCTGTTGTGAGGTTGATACCTATTTTGGCCATATGCGGTATAAATAAACCGCAAATCTAACGCATAAAAAAAGCCCTGTCCGGGGAACAGGGCTTTGCTTACTATTTAAGGCTTAGCGCATGAGGTACATTTTGCCATACCCTTTATTAAAGTACTTGTCGGTGTCTTCACCTTTGGAACGGTACTTTTCGAGAGAGGCGCCATTAAGGTTAGTCACTACGCGGTAGATGTATACACCGTTACCCAACTTTTGTCCGTACTGGTCGGTACCATCCCATTTGTATTCTGTAATATTTCTTCCTACTCTCAGCGGTCCAAGTTCTTCCTTGGTGATCTCCCGAACGATCTTACCCGTGACTGTGAGTATCTGAATCTTTATATTCTGTGGAACCTCGGCTCCGGTGATTGTGAATACGAAGGCTGTCGAAGTTGTAAATGGATTGGGGTAATTGAGCATGTTGGAGATCATAGCTTTGCTGATCACCTGGAAGCCAACACGGTACTCCATAGTGCCTGCTTTGTTATTGCTCATGTCTTTACCCGTCACAATCAACTCGTAATCCCCATCTTGTGAGAAGGCAGGATTGAAGTCGAGCGTAGCCGTGTTGTTGGCATTTGGTGCCGGCTGAGCCGGGATAAATTTCAACGTATCACTGTCCACCGTGAAAGTGCGTGTAAGGCTGTTTTGCGAAATCTGTCCATTGTTATCGGGATACCTTACCTGTACTGACACCAGTGAAGCCGTATCGAGTAACATCCATTTTGCCTCGTCCTTTAATTTGATCAGGATATTGGGTTTCGCCGAAACAATATCACCATTCAGGATGTGGGTGTTATCGAAGGTTACATCCAGCAGCGGAGTCAGGGTGTCGCCCCTTACGAAAAGGTTGCGGTAAATGAAGTTATTAAAGTGGTACTGCTCCGGCTGATCATTGTCGGGATTGAATTCAAGGAAAACATTATTAACGCCCGGATACTTTCTATTGTCATACTTATACTCAAGACGAAGCGTATCATTGACCGGGAGCGGTCTTCGCTTTTCATTCAGCAGCACATGTCGCACATTGTCCTTGTCTAACAGGATGATCTTCAGCCTCATGCTGTCGAAAGCTACGTCACTGATATTTTTAAACGCAAGTTTAAAGTTGCCAGGTTCTCCAATATCCAGGGTATCAGGGGCACTGAACAAAGTTGCAGGAACGATTGCACCCTCCGGCGCGGGGAGATAGGTCAGGCGCCAGTACTTTAACTGATAGGGTGAAAAATTGATGCTGTCTGTATTCCGCATGTGCAATTGGAGGTAGGGATACTGAGTCGCATCTACGGTAGAGATATCCAGCTGACTCTGTGCCGGTTTTATGTTTCGGAACAGCGTGTCTTTCGAGCCGTCTTTTCTTACACCAATCAGGCTAAGCGTTGGATTATCTGTGCTGTTCGCCTCAACCGATTGTCCTCTCCAGCGCATCTCCTTCCATAGTTTCGCCGGACCAAACTGCGGCGACGTCATATATCCTATAGAGTCGGGCGATTTGATATCTGCAGACATGGTTGTCACATCAAACTGACCTTCGCTGAAAGTAAACACAGGTTTAAATCCAGTAGGACCTTTTTGGTATACGAAAGAGAATACCCTTGGCGACTTGAAAGAATCGATAGTGGCCAAGCCTGCTGTTTTCAGCCGGTGGTACAGGGTATTATTGGCTCCAAACGTTGCTTCATCGGCCATCCAGTTAGCTGCATAAGCTCCGGGTGTGGGGGCAGTTAGAATGTTTCTGACAACTACATAATAGCCGTTTGGAATCCAGTCCATAAAATCCATGGCTCTCTTACGGCCCGCCTGAGTCAGAAACGAATATTGAAAATTGAACCTTCGTGCCTGTTCGCAAACAGCAGCACTTCCCATAAAACTCGAAAGGTTCTGAAGCGGCTTAAAAGTCTGGGGATCAAATAAGTTAAAAACTATAGTACCACCTGCACAGGCACTTCTGATGTACTTTGATCCATTTACAGCTACAGTTAAATCGGCCTCCTGCGAAGTGGCAGAAAAAAATACGCCGTTCCTGATGTTTAAGTTGTTGGCAATGGAATCGTAGATCCAGGTGCGGGAGTTGGGATCAAGAATGATCCCGTCGTGTGCTGTACGTAAATTCTGGAAATAATGAGACTGGTCTGAGCCATCACCAAGACCCGAAAGGTAAGTGAAAGAGGAATTATTCCAGTTGTAAGCACCACTTGACGGCACAAGTGCAATCCGCCAGTAGTACACCGTACTGTCGGTAAATGTAATGCCCGGATCGAACTCTATTACCCCGCCTGGTGCCGAGACAGTCTGAACACGCAGGGGTGCGGAGAACTTCTCTGAAGTATCCAGTTCCATTCTGTATTCCTTTATCCCGCTGAAAGGATTAGCAGTAGAAGCTTTCAATTTAATATTCTGCCTGTTCACAATGGCGAATGCATAAGGAAACACTGGTCTTGCTTCGTCTTCGTAAATGAATACTTCTCTTGTTACAGTATTGTTAGTTTCA
Source organism: Chitinophagaceae bacterium (assembly GCA_041745695.1). GTDB lineage: Bacteria > Bacteroidota > Bacteroidia > Chitinophagales > Chitinophagaceae > Flavisolibacter. The sequence goes on from JBGTIL010000439.1 coordinate 11,467, forward strand.
AACAATTCGTCCGTGGCGTTATCTGCATCAACGGTTACGGTGAATTTATTCGACCCCTTATCCCTGCTAGCAACTACGGGTACGTTGATGACCAGTGAATCGATAAATCTTATGCCGGGTACCGTGTCGCGATGGATGATACGACTACTACCATTGGGATACTCTTGTTTTACTTCGAGAACAATGTTGCGGCTGATGGCCTTACCGATATTCAAAAAGGTAGCATTCAGCTGAAACGAACTGTCGGCGACAGATACAAAATTGGGGGCTATTTTAAGTAAGGGCTGTTCAATAACATAGTCGGGCTTCCTGTGTGGGTTCAGCGTAATGGCAGGATCGCCATGTAAGCTGGTTTCTTCACACTGCGCCCGGGCATAAAAATCTTCCTGGCTGGTGAATGCAAATGTTTCACTAATGGTTCGTTGCATTACCTCGCCTATTGATTTACCATACTCCTGGTAGCTGATAGCCTTATACTGGCGGGTATTGGTAATATCAAGGTAGTGCACAATTCCAAAGTGACTGCTTGCTATAAATCCAATAGTTCCTCTGTCTGGTGCCAGCACATATTTTTCAGAAAGCGTTTCTTTGGTAGATAGACGTGCAGTGTTGAAGTTGTAAAAATTACCTGCATTGCAACCTAACCCGATAAACATGGGGTATTTGCCTTTATTATTATACTGGTCGGGGTTATTAAGGTTAAATTCCAACGTGCTTGAGGAAGAGTGACCGAAATAAGTAATCAGCGATATGCCGTCCTCAAAGAGTTTATCCAACGCACGACTGTTCACTTGTTCTACAGCGTCGGGTGAGCTCTTGGTAAATGTTGTAACCTTGGCACCGTAGGCTGTATCCTGGATAATGTTCTTATAATTGGTCATGTAGATGTCGAGGATAAGCTGCAATCCTGGTTCACTGGCTCCAACAATATGCACCACGTTCTTCATCCACGCCTTGTCCTGTATATAAGGTGACTCGGTTCTTTGCGCCAGTTCAAACTCTTTTATCTTTTTCAGGTATATGTCTACTTCGGCAGCACTAATTACCGACAGGCGCCCGATCGATGTTAGTGGGTTTCCGTCTCCCGGGGCAGCACTGAGCAGCACGTCGGAAGCAGGCCAGCCAAAAGAAGGAACGAAATTTAATTTATCCAGGTCGGGGTTCAACTCACTGCCGCGATGATGCATATAATTCACCCCCTTACCTACCAGCAGCACATGCTTGGGAGCAGCTGGAAACCGGGCACGTGCATACATCAAAAAGTTACGGATGGCATCAGGATGGGTTTTGATGCCGAAAGCAAACTGGTCGGCCAGATCCTGTATCACAAACACTTTCGCGTTGTAAGCACCACCGTCAGTAGAACTTCTGTAAGCACGATAATCCTCCACTGGGTTAGAACTGTTGGCACCGTTGAATAACGCCGGGTGAGAAATAATCAGGTAGTCGGCAGCATTGGCAGCAAGGGCATAATTAGTGAAACTGCGGCTTTGCATAGCGCCTACCTGGTTGATTACTGCGGTCTCCTGGCTTACGAGCACAAGGTTGGAGGTGACACCAGAAGGTTCGAGTACAAATTTCACTATTGAACCGCTGGAAATATCACCCGTGTATCTTTTCCCGTTCGTAAGATCGTAAAGTACTGGAGCCAAAGTGCCGTAGGAAAATCCGTCTATTTCAAGGTACCTGCCAGTTGTACTTTGTGGCAATTTAAATTCAAAACTGGAGGCTCCTCCGAAGTTGAAGGTGCGGGGATACGTGATCTCATATTTATGAACCACCATCCTGTCACCGGGAGTGGTGCCTGCATTGGAAACACGCACAACAGTGTTGGAAGCCAGTGTAGCTAAAGGAAAGATGACAGAATCTCGGGTGTAGGAGAAATAGTCGACATTATTTTCCAATACAACCTGGTTGTTGATCTCAGCCCTGTACCGCCTCACATTGATAGCATTTCCGGAGGTATTGATTCGAAGGAGTGGTGCCGGGCCCGCAGGAAATACAAACATGTTTTTGAACGTTGCAGCAACGCCGGCTCCTGGTCCAATATCAATTGAGGAGAATCCTTCTGCCTTATCGTAAGAAGAGGAGTACAACAGCTCTCCCACGTTTACTGCATAGCCCTGGTTTATTTTCGATGTATATACATCTTTGCCCGGACGGGGCAAAGCCTGCATGGGCGTGTTTAAAAGTACTTCATTAGTAAGCTGCCCGTTAATTATGGTATCCCTAACCAGGCGATCTCGGAAGTAGTTACCAATAGTGTGCATGAAGTAAGGTTCAGCTGGCAACGTATTGGATGCCACATTATTGGCAGCAGGCGTCAGCCTCAGATTATTTCCGGAAG
>JBGTIL010000440.1:0-1667 GCA_041745695.1 Chitinophagaceae bacterium
GGTGATGGGCCTTTAACAGTGAAGGCAAGCCATAGGAAAAATGGAGTTTATCAATGATAATAGGAGCTAAAAACCCGAATTTTTTTACGCCTTCAGGCTTATATTATTTATTGTAGGATAATGATGTCTTACTGTGATGTGACTATAGTTGACTTATTTCATCCAGCGTTAAGCCGGTATATTTTGCAATCACGATATCTGACAAGCCATCATCTTTCATTCTTCTAGCGGCTTTTATTTTTTCTTCAGCTCTGCCCTCAGCTCTGCCCTCAGCTCTGCCCTCAGCTTTTCCCTCAGCTTTTCCCTCAGCTTTTCCCTCAGCTTTTCCTTCAGCTCTGCCCTTTATCAAGCTTTCCTCTTGCAAAGTTCTTTCAGAACTTACCTGCTTCCAGTATCCTTCATAGGCTTCTAATTCCGCAGGCGAATACGCAGACTCTTCTGCTAAGGAAACCGCTTCTTTGATTTCAGGCACGTCCAGTAAAGCGGGATCCACTTCTCGCGTCTTGTCAGTAATTTCTCTCATGAATCGTAACCAAAGTACTTTTAGCTTTTTATCCAAAGTCGTATTGGGCCTAAATTTAGGCAGTTCGACAAATACCAGGGTTAGCCCTTTGATGATTTCTTGGGCAGGATTGTTTAATTTCACTAAACCATAGTGGTGATACCATTCTGGAGTTTCATGGTCGAAGGTATTATTGATTAATCCTAATCCATATACTGGGTTTAAGAGATGGTAAGCTTCACCGACAGTTAATTGCTTCACATAAGCTTGTGCCGCTCCAAACAATAAACGCTGCATGAAGCTATCGGTCCACTCAATTTGCATCTCGACAATAAATATTTTCCCCTGACTGTCTTTGCATTTGACATCGGCGATGGTTCGCTTAAAGGCGGGGATTTTGGGAACTTGTTCCGTTGGTAAATAGGATAAGTCAACGATTAAGCCATTTTCGGGCAAGGGTAAAACGGCATTGAGAAAACTCTTCAATAGATGAGGATGTTCACCAAATATTTTTTTAAAAACCACATCCGCTTTTGGATCTAAATACTTTCCCATAAGGTTATCTCTGTTATATTATTGTTAATTTAACAATAGGATCATTTTGTCATAACTAGCGGTTATTTGCTAATAAGTCCTTCCAAAACAAATATATTCTATACAAAGGTCAATAAGGCAGTCAGTCTGCACACTATTGCTGTCAACTAGAAGGTCATTTACTTTTGCGAATACTGCCTAATTTTTCTAGAAAACTTTTGTTGACCTGAGTTGGGTTGGCAGTTGCTGCGGAGGTCCTTTTTGCACTCTTTTCTGACTTTAACAAATAAGCGGGTAGTCTAGAAAAATCCTCAAGTCCAGGAGTAATAGCGATGAAATCACGAATAGGATCGGTCTCTTTATATCGCTTATCGCTGTTTTGCTGGCACCCCTCTATAATCAAATCATGCAAAGACGCCCTGCAATGTTGAAACAGCCATTGTTCCAATTCGATTGGATTTGTCTCTGGTTGCGTAATGGTAGCGTCGGTATTTTTAGGTTTAAGAACATTTTTCTCGTTTTGTACGATAGGTAATTTTGGATATTTTGCTAGCAGTTTTTTCTCTGCTTTGGTACGCGCAACATCACGCTCAAAATCCTGTCCCAAATAATCCGGATCAAGTGAATCTAT
>JBGTIL010000441.1:0-3179 GCA_041745695.1 Chitinophagaceae bacterium
TTTTCATAGGATATTGGATTTAAAACGGGGCTGAATTTCCATTCTGGCCCCTTATTTTTTTTAGTACCTCCCCGCAAATTCAACGCGTCTCTAAAAGTTAGTTACCACACAACGAAGCCATTCGAACTTCTGGCACTCCCATCAGCCACACCGTGATTTCTCGCTTGATCAGACAACGTAGAATGGTGTGGTACCGCACACGTCAATTCCCAGAGCCGATAACGTTGATCTACGATGACAACGGTAAAAACCATAGAACCGTAAAAGAGCATTTATGCCATTGCCGGGTAAAGGAACGGCAACTACTTTTACATCAGAAAGGAACACGTAAAATTGTTCTTCCAATATCAGAAAAACCAAACCAAAACCTATCCTACCGACAAACCAAAAACCTATTATCCAATCCTGATCAAACCAAAACCAATCCGTATCCAAACAAAACCATTTCCATTCATTATCCTTTAGAAGACCAAACCATCCATCCAATCCTTTAAAACCATCCAATCCTAACTGAAGAACCAAGGCGTCCGTTCCGATGAAACAAAAAAATTAAAACACTAAACGCCTTATAAATTTCCTCCTCCGTAAAAAGAGGAGGATTTTTTATAAAATACCATGAGTTTTTTATAGTATTGTGCAGCAGATGTTCTTGCAGTAATGTCTTCTCCATAGCTTATCCAACTTTCCTCCGAAATCCCATTTCATATAAGATCCGTACATAGTGAAGAGCCGTTCTAAACGAATCATCACATTATGCACCAATTATTAGATCTGGCCGGAGCCTTTCTCTCCTTTGCATTCAGGGTACTAACATCACCGGTATTGATTCTACTGTATGTCTTACTGGCTGCGGTACTTACGGTTCGGTATATTAGTAGTCTCAATATTCACCTTCCTGCCTTGAACATAAAATGGCACCGGTCACTTTTGCACTTCCCATTAAAAAGACCTGCGCTATTCTCAAGAAGTTGAGTAAGTATTGCTGTTTGAGCATGCTAACTTTTTTATATAAGTCTCTTCGGAGACTTTTTTTTATGTCCGTCCCGTCTCCAGTGTCAACCCTGGATGATAAAAAATGAGCCCGGCGGTGCATTTTAGTTCCCATCACCACCGGCTTGACCTCTTTTTAGCCATTGGAACTTTGTGGGCAGTAAACAAAGACACGATACAATTGGTTACTCCCCGATGATGGAACTACAACGCCGATACAAGCAATTGATCAACGAATTGTTACCAGCTGCCATCACTGTCCCGGTATCAAAAAATCACTGTTTCAACAGGATTATTCTTGACTGGTTGTATCAAGATTGCTGGTACAACCACCTGGCAAGAAATCGATCAGCACTCAGCCAGCTTAACGAAGTGCAGCTTCAACATTCGATACAACGAATGGAATTATGGTTGACCGATCAGGCGTTGCTGGTTGAAGACAATGCCGCTTCGCTTCGGTATAGGAACAAACAACAACAAGTATTTGAATAAACACGAGCGTATCAGTTTGCTTTGTTCACCGATGAAAGACGTAACTTAAATCAAATGACTTATATGAATCAGGAAATCATCAATCTTTACGACGAATACACCCACATGCCCTTAAGCAGGTTTGAGTTTCTAAAAAAACTCATTCTGCTCACCGGTAGTACTGCGGCGGCATTAGCGGTTCTACCCCTGCTGGAAAGCAACTATATTCAGCCGCTGCACCCTGCGGATGACGACCTTTTTATTGAAACTGTATCTTACCCTGGGGTTCCTAATAAAATGTCTGCTTACGTAGCCAGACCAAAAAAACAGAAGCGCTATCCTGCTGTAATCGTCATCCATGAGAACAGGGGACTTACACCCCACATCGAGGACGTGGCGAGGCGTGCAGCCAAAGCAGGCTTTCTGGCCATTGCTCCAAATGCGCTTTCCGCCCTCGGTGCCGTACCCGCCAATGAAGATGAGGCACGCAAGGCATTCACCGACCTCAAACCTGAGAATAACCTCACCAATTTTTCCAACGTGCTGACTTACCTCACTACGCGCAATGACTTCAATGGTAAAACAGGTTGCGTGGGGTTTTGCTGGGGGGGCGCCATGGCTAACAATCTGGCCGTGAACAACCCTTTACTGAAAGCGGCAGTGGCGTTCTATGGTCGACAGCCAGATCTTATTGAAGTGCCAAAGATTAAAGCTGCCCTGCAATTTCACTATGCAGGTTTGGACGAAAGAGTGAATGCAGGGGCGGCAGCATACGAGAGTGCACTAAAAGCAAACAAGATCGCTTTTGAATCCTACTTATATGAAGGCGCGCAACATGCCTTTCACAATGATACCTCTGAGGCAAGGTATAATAAAGCCGCTGCCACTTTAGCCTGGAGCCGCACTACTGATTTTCTTAAGAAACACCTGTTCACAAAATAGGAATTGCTTTTCCCTGAATGTATGCCGGATAGGATATAGGTCGCCAGCGAGAGAGCGTAGTGACACGGCAGCACTGGTGGATGCACAAAATGTTTTTGAGACCCGCTCTGTGTCGATGCTGAACAATAGATTGGAACGCATTGGACTGGGTGAAGGGATACTGAAAAAACTTAGGTGTAGATCTTTAAAGTCATCCACAAATTCTGGCTCAATTCGTGCAGGTAAATTGCTAAAATACTTAGTTTATGAATGAGGACAACACGCCATTGAAAGGCGACAACACCGTAAAAGATCCTGCTAATTGGACAACAGGCGCTGAGCCGATGACGGGTGCGCAGGCATCCTATTTAAAAACCCTGGCTTCTGAAGCGGGAGAAGAGCCACAGGAAGACCTGACTAAAGCAGTGGCTTCCCAGAAAATCGATGAGTTGCAGCACAAAACCGGGCGGGGAGAAGCGTAAGCGGTTAGATTTAAGTCTGTCAGTAGCGCTTTCGAAGCGCTTTTTTTGTGTACTAGAATATCCGATCTGCCACGAAATAAAAAAGCTCCCTACCTGACAGTTGCACTACCAGGTAGGGAGCTTATATTCCAGTTATTATTGTTTGGCTTTCAGTTGGTCTTTTGCAACCCACTCTCTTCCGCCTCGCTCGTTGATCCAGTAATATTTATTACCATCATCAACGTAGATGTCTTTACCGTTAGGGGCAACCCATTGGTCGGATTTTTTGTCTGCGACTTTGCCCTTCACTTTTGTGGCAGTCTCCGCAGTTTCGTT
>JBGTIL010000442.1:0-10734 GCA_041745695.1 Chitinophagaceae bacterium
GTGCTTGTGAAAGACCAGACATGACCCTAGCTTCTTTTAACCGGGCGGCAATCTTTTCTCGTTCTGTGTTTGAGTTGTTAGGTTCCATGAATTACTTCTTTTCGTGATTTATGAATAGCTTGTTGGCGGACTTTTAGTGCAGCTTCTTTAATAGAAAGTTGCTTGCACTCTTTCTTATCGGAAAATATATAACAGTTATCAGGGATGGTCACCTCAAGGGCATTAGCAACCCTGTTGATTGCCGTTACTAGAACATTGCTCTTAAAAAATGCCCCGGGCCGGCATTCACAATCGATTGTAACCTCCATTCCAAACTCATCCTTAAGTTCTTCAAGCACTATGGCGATCTTTTCCTCAATAATATCTAATTCAATCCTTATCATATTGTTGAATTTGATTACAAAGATGGTAAGAAAATCTTACCAAACAAATTTATTTTTACTCCTTGAACATTTTCAAGATGCGTAGGAAAGTCAATAGGAAGTAACTTCAGACGGTTATGTCATTCTTAAGTACAAGCCATCTAATATCTCTTTTAGAGTCTACTGATGTTGTTTCCCCATTCAATACTGGCAAAGTGAAAAATGGCTCATACGAGCTAGCCTTAGGTGAACAAGTTTTTCTTACGAGCGATTCGCCTCGTGAAGTAAGGCGCGTGCAGGAGGGAGGTGAGATTTGGATCGAACCCGGTCAGTTTGCATTGTTGCTAACTGAAGAGTATCTAAAGGTTCCAGAAAATACGATAGCCTTCATCTCCATAAAAGCAAAGATGAAATGGAAAGGATTGGTGAATGTTTCTGGCTTTCATGTTGATCCCGGGTTTCAAGGCAAACTTTTGTTTTCTGTGTATAATGCAGGACCATACCGGATAAGCTTGAGAAGAGGAGAGCAATACTTTCCACTTTGGTTTGCTCAATTAGCAAATAATGAACGCCAGAGTTACGAGGGGTCACATGGCGGGCAAACTAGAATATCAGTTGATGCAATTGAAGCACTTAGTCAAGGGGAACTTGCCTCACCTAGCGCTTTGAGCAAAAGGATTGATGAAAATCAGATGAAAGCAGAAAAGAAGGTTGATGATATCCAAAAGGAATTGATTACACGAATTTCCTTAATTGAAAAAGAACAAACTGCGAAGGACTATTTAGTGAAAACTGCGGTTGGTCTTGGTATCGTTTTACTTGTTAAGTTCGGCTTGGATTGGTGGATGTATGACAAGGGAGTTCACAAAGGAATAGAATTAACACAAAGAGAATTCGCTGCCGATTCAGTTATTAATCTAAAACTAATTGAACACAAGGATTTATTATTGGAAATTGATAGTTTACGAAAAGTACATGCAAGTTTAGATCATCGAGATACGAGCGTTGTAAAATGAGGCACAAGCCTTAATGGAATTCCAATTTTTTTTGTTAGAAGAGTATTTACTTTACTCAACCGAGATGAAAGAACATCATCAGACATATGAGTTTTTCACTGGAAAGATATCGCCGTTTTTATTATTTGAAATGGAGTTTCATAGCCTATTTTACATTGTTGAAAACCATAAGAACGATAAATTTTATCCGGAAATCAATCCCGCTTCTCAAGTTGCAAGTATTGGATTATTGGCATATTTCGAGGCTTTTTGTAAACACCAATTTGCTGTTATCGTAAACATTTTTCCTACATTGATTACTCCTTTTGCGGCAAAAAGAAATGAACCTAAAATTGAACTTTCAACTATCGTTTCGTTTGGTGGAGAGGTTGAAAAAATATCGGATTTGCTTTAGCTGAAAGCTATGATTTCGGAACAGCTAAATCCATAAATGGATTGTTTCATGATTTGCTGTTATTATCACCTTTTAATAAGGCTGAAGAAAAAGCATTTAATGAAATCGTTTCTAAACGGAATTTGCTGGTACATCATGCTGGATACTATACGTTACAACACCTCAAACACAACACAATTTCCCAAGAGCTTAAGCAAAGGGCATTCAAGGAAGCGATTAAAATTGATACGAAGGAATATGGAGAAGTTTCGGACTTCTTATTCGAAATGGCAATGAAATTTACTAGAGAGTCTGTAACAGCCGTAAAAAAGTTATCCGAATTTACATCTTTGGTTGAGGGTGATGTAAAAGTAAAGGCCGTAGAGGAATTGTTGCAAGGAATCTGGGATACTCTCGGGGAGTGAGCCCTTTAAGTTGAAGCTTAGCACAACAGGTTATTTTTTAACCGCCTGATATTTATAAAAGCAAGAATGCCAATTTAACTACCAAATTAAAATAGCCCAATTACACGCTACTTTTAGCAAATGCAGCATTTTTCCCGGCCATTGAACCATAACGACGTTGTCGAAGATTTTTTACAAATCACATTACAACTCGATTATAAAAAGGACAAAAAAAAGCTGAGAGGCATAGTAGCAAAAATTGTGGATGGCGAATTAGGTGTAAGCAAGTTTAATGTAGGAGCGCAAACACTTTCTGTTTTGTCAATGCGTAGCAGTGAGTATCGTAAAGAAAATGATAGATGGAATTTAAGGAAGCAGGTCATACAAGAATTATGGACGCAAAAAAGATTAGAAAAAGACGATAAAATAAAATTGGGCAAAGGTGGTGCCCTGCCAATAGCAAGTGATGTAAAGAATGGAAAGCAAGCTTTTATTTTAATTGGTTTGCCAGCTTCTGGAAAGTCCGCAATTGCCAATGAAATTGCAGAAGATTATGGCGCCGTCGTGATTGATTCAGATTATGCAAAAAGAAAATTACCTGAATTCAGTGATCATTTGTATGGCGCTTCGATTGTTCATGAAGAGTCTCAACAAATAACATTTGGTTTTGAAAGTGCTAACACGGATCTTAAGTCACTCTATAAGGTATGCGTAGATTCAGGAGCCAATATTGTTATACCTAGAATTGGTCAAAATCCGGTGAGTATTATAAATCTAGCTCAAACACTTAAAGAGGTCAATGGCTATAAGGTTCATTTAGTGCTAATTTCCTTGCCAAAACGAGACGCAACTATTAGGGCTGTGTATCGTTTTGCAGCAAGTGAACGATATGTGCCATTAGGTTTAATTTTCGATGGGTATGGCAATGATCCATCCCACTGTTATTACTATCTACGTACTAAATATAGCGAGCTTTTCGAGAGCATGGGTGCCGTTTCAACAAGTAGTAGATCTTTAAAACAAGTTGATGTTAAAGAAAATTCGCCTGTTTTGAAATACCCCCATGATAATGTAATTTTACAATTACCATGAGCAAGAAAAAGTCAACCGAGAAAAGTGAAGTAAAAGGTGTGAAAGGCACAGCGAATCGCTCAGCAAGTGCAGGTAGATTCGTTACGAAGAACTACGCTAAAGCGCTTTCGTACATTGTAAGAAGCGAAGACAAAGAGATTGGGTTAATGATCGCTTCTTCTAAATCCTAATACATTTCAGTCCGTCAAAATGAATTTGGGCTATTTGGCTTGTTTCTGCAGTTTTGTAGCAGAATCCTGATAAACTACACTCATGTCTTCCGTTAGCCATTTTAAATCTCGCCATGGGGCAGCCCATTTAGATGCAGGAAAATTGCTGTTGCCACTCTTTTGGATTTAAGGACGCAACTTTCGAGCTATCGTAGGTCATTCTTCCAACAGCTGTGCCTGAGGCTGGATTCCTTACTACCAAAAAATCAGCGGTTTCGCGACTAAACGTGTCAAACATTCGGCCTATGCTGGCAAAACCTGAAAAATTTGAAGAGTTCGGCCTGTTGTAGTTCAACAATGCCAGCTCAATGCTCAGGCTTCCAACCGGCACACTTCTAAAATTCTTGTTCAATTGCAGCTTATACCGGATAAGGAAAAAGTGAGCGAAACAATCTACGTAAGCGAGCAATGGAGGAAATGATTTGACTTTTTTTTACCTTAAAAAAACTTGAATACTATTAAGACGCGTCAGAGGCACTTCACAGTTCGTCGTAAGGCTGTACTCACAAAACTGGTGTCATTAGAGTGTGTTGATTGGAAAAAGGGCAACTTCAACTCCACGGGCAGCAACATTGCTGACCCTGTATATTCTATCATTCTCCGATAAGCTGGCGGCCAGCAGCGCAAACAGTGTTTCGTTTGAATTATAGCTACAACTGACAAACGGATTTGTGAGGCGCACATATCTGCCTTCCAAGTTGGCTGGATTCCAGTTTGGGCTGCGACTTATTTTTAATCATATTTTTACGAGTCATACAATTTTTGGTTGGACTGCGCTTTCTACCCCGAATGACAATGAGGAAGTGTATTGTAGTGATTGCGGAATCATTGCAAAGTGGTCAGTAAGAATTAAAAAAGGCTAGAAATCATTAAAGCTTTCTACTTGACCAACTGCACTTCCTTGATTTGACTTTCATGAATACAGTTAAGTACTCCAATAATCTGCCAATAACTCTGCTTGTGATAAAACTTTGTTCACAGATGTTGTATACTCGCCAGTTGCCGGGTCATCAGGCGGATATTTATACTTACGCAGAATGCGTTTAATTAGTGTTCGCATCTTCGCCTGCACACTTTCTTTGAGTTGCCAGTCAATAGAAGTGTTACGACGTACACTTTCCACTAATTCATGCGCAATAGCTTTGAGCGTGGCATCGCCTAGTATCGTTTCAGCCGTAGGATTTTCTGCCAGGGCATCATAAAAAGCCAGTTCATCTTCTCGCAGGTTTAGTTGTTGTCCTCGATCCGCTTCGGCTCTTAGTTTTTTCGCAAGCTCAATTAATTCATCAATCACTTTCGAGGCTTCAATTAGTCCGCTTTGGTAACGCTTTACTGCCTCCTGTAACAAAACGGAAAACTTTTTTCCCTGAGCCGCATTGCTTCGTGCCCTGCTTTGTACATCATCTTCCAGCAAACGTTTCAATAGTTCAAGTGCCAGGTTTTTTTGCGGCAATCCTTTTATCTCGGCTAAAAACTTATCATCCAAAATCGAAATGTCAGGCTTCTTCATGCCTGCGGCATCATATACATCTATCACATCTTGCGTGATAATGGCATCGTTTACAATTTGCCGGAGTGCTGTTTCTATTTCCTGGTTCGTTCGTTTTCGACGGTTCTCATCAAATTTGGCAATACGGGCTTTGATGGCTTGAAAAAAGGCAAGGTCATCTCGGATGAGCATGGAATCGGGATGAGTAACCGATAAGGCAAAAGCTTGGGATAAACGAGTCACGTTATCCTTAAAGCGTTGCTTTCCATTTCGAGTAATATTACTTTGTGCATCTACTTCTGTAAGACTTAAAATATAGTTAGCAGCATCTAAGATGAACTGCATCTTTTGTCTCGCCGTCTGGTTGAAATAAGCTTTATAGTCAAAAGCTTCAAACATATTAGCAACCACTTCATACAGCTCTATCATTTTCGCAGCCGCTTCATCAATATCGTGAGTGAGCTTGCCCTTTCCTTTACTTTCGGTATAAATGGCTAGGGCTTTTTTCAGGTCCTGGGCAATACCGATGTAATCCACTACCAGCCCTCCCTGTTTGTCGCCAAACACACGATTAATGCGGGCAATTGCCTGCATCAGGTTATGTCCACTCATAGGTTTATCTACATACAGCGTATGCAACACAGGCGCATCAAAACCCGTCAGCCACATATCCCGAACGATCACAATTTTAAGTTCATCAGCCGGGTCTTTTAAGCGACTTCCTATGTCTGTCCTGCGCTTTTTATTACGGATGTGTTCTGCCCACTCAGGACCGTCAGAACTGCTGCCGGTCATGATGACTTTAATAACACCTTTGTCATCGTCCTTGCTATACCACTGAGGACGCAGCTTAATAATTTCGTCATGAAGTTCAACTGCAATACGTCGGCTCATGGCTACAAACATGGCCTTTCCTTCGCTTCCTTTGGTACGCTCCTCAAAATGGAGCACCGTATCTCGTGCTATCTGCTGCAAACGGATATTGCTTCCTACAACAGCTTCCTTGCTGGCCCATTTGGCAAAGCGTTTTTGCTTATCGGTCAGTTCGTCGTCTTCGGTAATTTCTTCTGCCTGTTGATCCATCACCGCTTTATCCCCTTCACTCAATTTTATTTTAGTAAGACGGCTTTCGTAATAAATGCGAACGGTAGCGCCATCGGCTACGGCCTGCTGAATGTCATACACGTCAATGTAGTCGCCAAAGACGGCTTGGGTGCTGGCATCCTGCTTTTCAATGGGTGTGCCAGTAAAGCCTATAAAAGAAGCGTTGGGAAAGGCATCCCGCATGTGGCGAGCAAAGCCGTCAATAAAATCGTATTGGCTGCGGTGGGCTTCATCAGCCACCACCACTATGTTTCTTCTATCAGTGAGTTTAGGAAAGTTGTCCCCTTTTTCTTCCGGCAAAAACTTTTGAATGGTGGTAAAGACAATGCCACCCGAAGCCACAGATAAAAGCTCACGCAATGTTCTGCGGTCGGTAGCTTGCTTAGGTTCTTGCCGCAACAGTTGGGAGCAATTGCAAAACGTATCAAAGAGTTGATCGTCCAAGTCATTGCGGTCAGTGAGCACCACAATTGTTGGATTGTTCATAGCTGCTTCTACCACCATTTTACCGGTATAAAATACCATACTTAAACTTTTGCCCGAACCTTGGGTGTGCCAGACGACCCCGGCTCTTTTGTTCCCGTGGCTACCCGAAGCCTGCACAGTGGTAGCAATGGCTTTGTTGACTGCGTAGTACTGGTGATAAGCCGAGAGCTTTTTAATGGTTTTGTCCTTGCCTTTTTCAAACACGATGAAGTAGCGGATGATGTCAAGCAGGCTTTCTTTGTTCAACATACCTTTAAGCATCGGTTCCAGTTCCGCTTCGTGTTCAGTATCGACAATGTGTTCACCATCGGCGGTCTTCCATTCAGCATAGCGGCTGTAATCGGAACTCAGTGTGCCGGCTTTGGCAAACCAACCATCGGATGCGATCATAAATGCATTGTAGCCAAAGAGTGAGGGGATAGTTCCTTTATAGGTTTGCAGTTGTTGGTAAGCCGCGTAGATGTCGGCACTTTCGTCGGTGGCGTTTTTTAGCTCCAGCACCACCAGTGGCAGGCCGTTGATAAAAAGCACCACATCGGCTCTCTTGTTGTTCTGACCTTCAATAACGGTAAATTGGTTAACGGCCAGGAACTCATTCTTTGTGGAATACGGCGCATAGTCGATGAGCCAAACCTTATCGGACCTTGTGCCGGCGGCCGTGCGAAATTTTACATCAATGCCATCGGTGAGCAGCACGTGAAAAGCTTCGTTGGTGGTGAGTAAATCGGGAGAGGCAACACGCAATACTTTCTTAAGGGCTTCCTCTCTCGCTTCTGCTGGAATGGTAGGGTTAATGCGGTCGATGGCCTCTTGTAAGCGGCGGGCTAAAACAACTTCAGTGTGGGTTCGTTGAGCATTGTCACCGTCAACCATGTCAGGGCCGTAGAGGGTTTCATAGCCTAGGTCATCCCGGAGTATTTCAAGAGTAAGTTGTTCAATTTCGTCTTCGCATAAGAAATTCATTTCCAGAAATTGTAAGTTAATCCGATAGGAATTTTATCCTGACAAATATTCTAATACAGAAGCCAAGGCTGCACTTCTTATTCGACGTGCTCTTTTTTCACCGACATAATACATCTCTCTCAGTTTCATCTCCGTTGCTCTTAAAATATCTCCAATAGTAGTAAGTCCAATTTTTCGAAGCTCATCTCTTTGCCAACCAGCAAGATCGAGCAAAGAAATGTCTTTGTGAAGCTGAGTGTACAAAACAGAAGAAGAATCTATTGCAGTAAAATCCACAATAAGATTTGCTATTTCATGAAATGCAGAGTGATTCATACCAAACTCTGACATGCGTCTAATATCAAAGTTTCTAGCGATGTTTAATGCAGTACTTGCAGGGCTGGATTCCTGCGAGAACAAAATCCCCAGATTGACTTGATACCTTACACCGATTTCCGATCTAGTCCCCTTAATACCTTGTGCACTCTCAGAAACTAGTCCAGTATAGGTTAACAGTCGGAGCCCTTCTTTTACCGATTGTGGGCTATCGCGGTGTATCCAGAAAAAACATGAAGTTTTTTTGTCTCCCTCTAAGTAGCGATTGTTTTTGCTTTGTATTTCAGGCAATACATCGTTTTCAATAAATTTCCTTCCCCAATCAATAATTGCTCTGTGCCCCACATACCTTTCCGCAAGCTGCGAATGTTCAGCCCAAATCTCAGTTTTATAAAACTCGCGAAATAGTTCATTGACTTGGGTTGAATTCATTTTGTCTGCTCTTGCAACTGTTTTCAGTAATATCCTAGGGTTACCAGAGGCGGCGAAAGCAAGAATATTGAAGTTGTTGATATTTTTAGAAATAGATTTTAGAAGCTCACTGCTACTTTCAATTTGATTTTCTACAATTTCCCGCATGTTTTTTAAGTAATCAACGTGAAAAACGTTCCTGTCCAAGTAAAGAAATGTAGCATCGTGTACAGACTGAAATGAGTCGCCATAAAAAGTGATACCAGGATAGACTGCAGCTTTACAACTTATCCTAGGCATGCGTAAATCTCTAAAAAGCGTAAAAAACTGTCTTTGCTGTTCTGGTCTTAAAATGTGGGCAGCTTCGTCAATCAATAGGTTGAAGCGTCTGATGTTGAACTGCTGGCAGACCTCCTCTATAGCGTCTTTGAAGTCATCTATTGAAGGAAGTGTAGAAACATCAATCTGTTTTTCAGGGTTTTGCCAGGACGATTCGAACAACTCGATGATTTTTTCAACATTACTTTCTCCGTCATTTTGCGCATTCCCTCCAGCAATTAATGAAATGGATTGGCCAACTGACGCTAAAAAACCATGCTTGCGAAGGGTTCTTACGATTTTGCTGCAGACAATCGAAAGCATCCAATGAAGAAACTGTTTTGGATCATTGGAGTGAATCAATGAACTCCTATTAAATGACACATAAATTGGCATAACCCTTTCTGTTGAAAAAGCCTTGTTCAATTCATTTTCTGCCATCCTTAATAGGAATGATTTTCCTACACCTCTACTTCCAACTATGACTATTGGTGATGGTGCTTTGAGTGCATCAATTGTCTGCCTATCAAGAGAAGTTTCAACAAATAGCTTTTCCAAATCTTCTGAAGAAATATCCTCAGTTCTATAAATTAATTCCAACATTTCAATGAGGTTGTTGAATGCGTGATCGGATAGGTTCAATATGAGACAGGTTATCTAAAACCGATGATTCTATTACTGCCTTTTTTTCTGAGGTTAAAAATGGAAGGTAACGTAAGCAAAAAGCAAATAGAACTACATCTTTTATAGTATCAGCTTTCTCATGCCATTCTTTAAATAGAGCTTCGGAGTATTCTAAGTTCTTCGGAACTTTATCTTGAGTAGATAGATTTCCATGCACGTACTCTGAACATTCACGATAAACCTTGGATGCAATTGATAAATAGTGTTTTACTTCATCTTTCAGATCGGGAAAAAATGCGTTGGAAAAAGTGTGAGAGAATAAACCTTTATCAATGTCGCAAATATCTTTCCAGTAAGTATCTCTTTGACCCTTCATCCATAATCTTAATTCAATTTCTTTGGACGAAAATAGGATTGCGGTAAGAGTTCTTTCGAAGAAGAATCTCAACCCAGTAAATGACAGATTATAAAGCCCAAGCGAATTTGCAAGTATACTCAATTGATATTCGCGAATAGCACTTTCAATCATTACAAATTCTGGCCGATCTGTTATAACGTTGGCCCAACTGCTGTAATCACTTATGCAAGAGTGATTGCTGCCGAGCAATGCGATTCTATCGCCGTCTATCGATTGTTTTGAAATCGTACGGCATGTATTTGATAATTCGAGATAGAGTTGTTTAACATCTCCCATAAAAATTAGTTTAATGTATCTCCCCATTCATCAACTTTGGCAATAAACTATCTCGCAGTTGAGTGAGTGTTTGAGTTTCATCAATTAATAATAACATCAGGTTATAAAATTCACCAATGGTATCATTGAACTTTCTGACTATCGTTTTATTCGGTATAATGATCTGGTATTCCGAAACACTTTTCCAATCTACCCTTGGCATTCGTGTCCCATCGGCTATTGCACTTACGTGATTTATTAGTTTTTCACCATATAAATGGTTTACTACGAATGAATAAAGGCCATTTACTAAAGGTTTGATAACTAAAATATCTGTTGAGCATATACCATCAACAGGTGCTATACCTACTTTATGAAAATATGGTCTCAACTTTCCAAACAGAATATCACCTTTTTTGAAAGCAAATTTTTGGCTACTGACATCACCTGAAGAACCCCATTCAGGAATAGTCAAATTTTTTCTTTGGATATGTTCAAGGCCCAGATAAGGTGTTTCTCTTTTAACATCCTTTGGCTGAATGCCTTCACGAATATTCTGACAAACATCACCTAATTTTCCAACCTTCCATCCCTTCGGTATATTACCCAATTCACTTTCCTGCATTTCGTCTGTAGCACCGGGAAAATTGAAGTCCACAAACCATTCTTTAAAAAGGGCTTGACCAATGAATTCAAGGGTTTTATTTGTCTGGCGGTTGAGTTCTATTTTATCATCTAAGGATGAAAGAATGGAGGCAATGCGCCGTTGAGTAGCAATTGGGGGGAGATTTACTTTTAGGCTTTTTATTTGGGTTGGAGATATGTTTGCTTGATTCGCACTTCCTCCTGCACTTGATGCAAGTTCAAACTGAGTTTCAAATCTGTTAAGAAAATA
>JBGTIL010000443.1:0-1750 GCA_041745695.1 Chitinophagaceae bacterium
CATTCTCGATTCCTTCACTGATACGCGCCTTATCCACCTGATGATCGACTGTGAGCGCTTTTCTCAAACCAGTCCGCGACGGCTTAAACTGCTGGCTGTATAAGTGCAAGACATGAGTCAAAGAGATTAAAGGAAAAGGAAAAGGAAAAGACCTCACGCCTAAAGAGCAGAAGGAGCTTTCAGACGAAGAGAAAGAGTACAAATCCAAACGGAAGCAGATTCAGGAGAAGTTGATCAAGTTCGCCACGCGAATCCCGGCGTTTATGTACCTGACTGACTTCCGAGAGAACACGCTTCAGGACGTCATTACGAAGCTCGAGCCCGATCTATTCTTAACGGTGACGGGCCTGACTGTGCAGGACTTCCACCTACTCGTGCGTCTACGGGTGTTCAACACCGAGCAGATGAACCAGGCGGTGTTCGCGTTCCGCCGCTACGAGGACGCCTCCCTGCGGTATACGGGCATCGAGAGCCATGACGGGCTGACACATTACGGTCTTTACGACACCGTAGTGGCAAAGGAATAAAGCGCAATCTAGACTGGTCAAAGAATAGTCGCCTACACCATCATTCCGTGCCATAAATATACTTTTAGCAGGCACCTACAGTAAAAGGATAATCCCCTAATTAATTTTGCAAGGATAGCTGCCTAGCGGGGCTTTCCCAAAGATTGGGCTGCTATAGTTTCTAAAATATAAATGATCTTCGCAATCTGCATGATGACCAGTGCTAAACCAAAAGTAAAAACGACAACGTAAACAAACTTGGTCAAATAAAAGCTTTTTACTGTGAAATCTAAGCCATTTACAATGAGCAATGAAAAAGCTGCAACGGTGAGTATCTTGGCAGTATTTGAAAAAACGGCTAGTAGTTGTTTCCATAACCCTGGCTTCTGTTCGGATAGATACTTAACTAAACCACTGCTTTGTAACGAAATAACTATGGACAACCCTGCAATCACGAAGCCTAGTAGTGAAAACATTGTCCCTGCCAAAATGCTTTCCATCGATTCATAGATGGGTAACAAAACATCATATATTTTGGGATGCATCCCCGCTAGAACTGCACATAAAAGCGCGAGTAGAGGCGTCAGCCTCGGATTGTCTAGCAGAAGAGTCATCATTAGTAGAGATTTACTGTACCCTTGCCCTAAGAAGATCAGCATTCGATGTATAAGCCTCAGCAATGTTCTCAATCATTGCCTCACCGCTCATGTTTCTTCCAGGGGCTGTAACAACATGTACTAACTTGTCACTGAGCAGATTTTTAGGTGTCAAATGTCCATTGGCATCTTCTACTTTGGCCGTGGCAGTCTCAAAAAGGGGAAGGAATCTGCGAATTGTTCCAAAAACTCTATCTTTGAACTCTTTTCCACCTCCACCTGAGCGCTTGTATTTTTTACGGGACAGGTGTATGCCAACTACTTCCATCTCTGGGGCATACTCAGCTTGAGCCTTCAGTGCTGTACCAAGTTTGTCGTCTGCGGCGTCAATCTCTGAAATGCCATCCCTGCGCACTGCTAAAACCAGCTCTCCGACGTTTCCCATTGCAAGTACTTGATCGATCACATTACCCTGAATGATAGGTGTGAAGTTGGCCTCGTCTAGCTCAACAGTCGGATGGTTGAAAAGCTTTTCAACAAGATAATCAGCAAATGCTTTGTTGCGGGGTGCCAAAACATTAAACTCTAAAGCAAGGATATTAGGCACCTGGTCATAAAAATATGTGAAGTGAGCGGAGTCAAATAAAC
>JBGTIL010000444.1:0-10836 GCA_041745695.1 Chitinophagaceae bacterium
TGGCGCTCGTTTTTGATCTCCGAGGAGTACAGGAAGCGCACCGCCCACTCCCACCATCACTGCATGTATACGTCCTTGCATTTTAGCCATCCAGCGTTCCTGTTTCGGGCAACCTAATACCACGAATACAAGCCGGGCACCGGAAGCATTGACCTCTGCAACAACCGCATCATCCTCTTCAGGTGTTAATGTGCGGAAAGGAGGGCTGTAATATCCTGCTACCTGCAAACCAGGGAAACGTCTTTTCATCTGATCCTCGGCTTTGGCGAGCATTTCCGGTTTGCCTCCGTAGAAATAGACGGGAAGCTGCTCAGCTGCTGCTTCCTGTAAAAGATCAGGAAGCAAGTCCATGCCTGCTACCCGCTCCTGCCGGATACCCTGCAGCAACCATAAGGCCCAGGACAGTGGTTTACCATCCGGTGTTACGATAGATGCATTTTTTATAATATGGGCAAACTCAGGTGCACGGTACGCTTCAATGAGCATGTGCACGTTTGCAAGACAGGCATAACGACTCTCATGGGACTTTGCACGATTTATAATTTCCTGTACAAAGTTGTTATAGCTTCCAGTGCTGACATTAATGCTCAGCAAATTCACTTTTTTCATCACTTATGGTAAAAATAACATATAATAACAGTTATCCAATAAAAAAACAGGCTGTTAAAATAAATTAATAATTTGTTTTTGTTGCAAGAGAAGGCAGCTGTCCGTTCACTATATACGTAAAATCGGGCCGGTTGGATATTACCCTCAATACCTCCTCCAACTTTTGCCACAACCCCTGCTCCTGCAATTCCCAGGAGTGTCCCCACAAGTGAAAGCAGTCGCCGTTTTCAAGCGTATCGAGGTAGTAGGTGGCAAGCTGTTGTAAATTTTTCTTAAAAGGGGCCCTCGCAAATCTTGACAGGTTTGTCCACTTTTGTCGTTTGATCAGGTGTTTAACATAGGTTAGGCTGGAGTGCGGATATAGCTGAAGTGTTGTTGGCATCAGTGCCCCATCATGTGCAGGGGATGTACTAAGAAGCTCTGTGGTGCGTGCAACCGTGTACCCGCACTCAAAAGCTGCCGCAACAGCCGCCCGTGTGAACACACCCCCGGGAAAACAAAAAGAAACCGGTGCCCTACCCAGTAGATCCTGCAGCCATAGAAAACTTCCTTTCACCTCGGCCTGAAGCAAAACACTATCAGAACTGTATAGCCGCTTGTGGTGTAGCGTATGTCCCCCAATTTCAAACCCCTGGCTCAGTTCCCGGATCCTGTCCTCCGACATTACCGTATGCTCGCTGTTTTCCCGGGGAATGTAAAAGGTAGCCGGAACATCATATTTAGCTAACAGGTCAGCTAATTTAAAATCGAGGGGGTGACCGTCATCCCAGCTGGTTGTGATAAATTTCAACTATAATTTTTTGAGATTTAGCCAATGTCTTTCAACCAGGCTTCCAGCACGGGGAGTTCTTTTGCTTCCACTATAGAAGCCCTTTGCAGCCTTTCATAAGCATTAGAAAGATTGTCTTCTATTGAATGTCGTGCAGAAATAGCGGCACTAGTGATTTCCATAACTTCCCTGCAGTGCTGGTACATGGGTATCTCAGAGATAAAATCTTTCATGTAATCATGTGGATTTCGTTTTTGAACCACGGTAGCATCCAAAAAGCCCAGGTGGTAATCGTAGAGCCACATGATCGGCTGTGCAACAAAGCCACGCAGTATATCTGTAAAGCGAAAGGTTACGTAAGTGGGCAAATACAAAAGTGGAAACAGTTCTTTCCGCACCATGGTGTTCTGCGTATTGAATGGACTGATGGTTCCTTTTCCCAGCGCAAGGGGTGCCCGTGACTTAAAATAACAGGGAGTGTCGTTGGTCAGCCTGTACACTGCATCTACGTCGGGGTCCTCATCTGCCAAACCCTGCCACATTCCAACTTTAATGTTCTCTGTCCGGAGGTCGTGTTCCAGATCAAAACGGGTATTGATGAGATCGAGCGGCAGGCCCCTTGGCCAGATATGGGCATCTGTGTACAACTGGTATACATTAATGAAACCTTTGTCGCCGGCGATCGTATCGTAGCTGCTGTCGAAAGGCGGAAATGCCCATCCGTCTTTGGGAATGTTGTCATCATCGGTATCAATGATGTACGTTGCTCCTTCCGACAGAGCATGCAGGTATCCCAGCATCTTGCGACCATAGTGATTAAAGGGCAATAGTTTCTGCAGATAAGAACCAACGGAAGCCTGAGCCTCTACAGACAAATAAGTAACGCCGTCACATTGCCAGTCGGTTGGGGTTTTTTTGTCCCCCACTACAATGAGGTTGCAGTCGTCCATCTTCGAGAAAGCCAGCACCGCTTCTGTGGGTGGATAAATAGAGGTGATTACGATGGTTTTTTTCATAGGGTCTGTGTTTTCCATTTAGATAATTTCACTGGATGCATGTAGAGTGAGTTCGAAGGAAAGTTTTCCATCAGTCTTGACAAAGTGTATCCGTACGGTGACATTGCCTTCTCGTAATTCAGTGCCTCCTGTTCGCTGTAGGTCCAGTATATGTTTCCCCTGGCTCCCAGTTTCGGTTCTGTTACCACATCAGTGGAAGCAAGAAGCAAGGCTGTTGGTACTGCAAACTCTACAAATAAATCATTGGCAGCAAAAGCCCCGCAATAGTGGCAAAATTCTTTGATAGTATCTTTTGAAACAATTACAATGTCTGAGTAGGAGCAGACCAGGGGGTAAGAAAGCGTATGCGTTTTGGAGGGATTTTTTAAAGAATAGATATGACGTGCAGCACGTTTTATTTTGTTTTTTTTCAACAGGGAGAGCGGAAAGAATCGACCGTGTACATCTGTGTAGTCCACAGGCTTTATCGGAAAACCATGGTCCAGGAGCCGTTGCTCGGCATCGGCATAAGAGGGTAACTCATTCTTTATTTCCACGCCTTCTTTTTCGTGGGCATAACCTACAGCATCCCTGATGCGCCACCAGTAATACTTAAGTTCACCTTTTAAATTATAAAATTCCTCAAAGCGAAGGGTATCGTTATTGGTTAGGTTGTGAAGACTAAAAATTTCCGGCAGGTAACTTGAGCTTTCGGAAAGCTTAAAATAAATTGAATAGTTCAGTTCTGATATGGCTGGGTTGAGAATAAGATCGTCTGCCATGAAAAAGTAGTGGGCAAAGGTTTCACGGAAAAAGCTTTTGAGTCCCTGGGCAAAATATCCCTGGAAATTAAATGAGCTTTCATACACCGGGATCACGTTCTGCTTCGTACCAGTATAAAAAGGAACAAGGTGAAAAATGTGTGTGAAACGATCCTTGTAAATATTTTCAAGTGTTTCTATATTCTTATCAAACCTGTGATTATATACGAGAATGAGTGCAACTTGTGACATGAATGGGCAGATTTATTACCTCCGGCAGAAAGCTATACCGGGTTACTTTGAAAGCTCAATGGAAGATTTGTTTCTGCCGACGGTGCAATTACGGAGCTGTAGATGGCTAATAACTGACGGGCATTTGCCTCCGGGGTATATCGTTCTTCATAAGTTTTCCTGGCATTATTTCGATACACCTCTTTACCTGCTGTTGACAGCTGCTGCCAGTAGTCTAATTTACTAATCATATCAGCCTCATCATTGGCTTTGAAATGGAGACCATCGACATTAGGCGTAACCATAAATTCCATAGCTCCCAATTCAGACGTGATGACCGGGGTTCCGCACGCAAAAGCTTCAATGATGGTGAGTGGCATTCCTTCGAACCATATGGACGGAAATATTAAGGCAGTGCAGGAACCGAGTAGTTCAAATACTTCTTTCTTGGTTTTTGAACCTAAAAACTGAATATTGTTGTTTGCAGTTGACGCCTGCTCCACCTCGCTGAGAAGTGGTCCGTCTCCAATAATTTTAAGGGTGTACCCTGATGTTGAAAAAACAGACAGCAACAAGCGTATACCTTTTTCTTCCGAAAGACGACCAACGTACAGAAAGAAGTTTTGATCTGCAACTTTGAGGTAAGGCGGTGATGAACAGAAATTTGGCTTGATTACAAATTTTTCTTCAGTTATGCCCAGTCTCGAACTGAGAAAGATTTCTTTAGCATGCCGACTAAGCACGATAAAGCGATGCACCGTTTTCCATATCCCCAGCTGTTGATGCAATTTCATAGAAACCGCTAGCCAGAAAGTTAAAGGAACCGAATGTTTGTATACACCCTTTCTAACAGCAGTTATGGGAAAATGCTCTCTTAGGGAATTCAGAAATGCCTTGCCCTCGTGGAATAAAATTGCGGATGGACAAAGCAACCGAAAGTTGTGCAGCGTGCACACATAGGGAATGCCGGTACTTTTTAGGGCATACAGCACAGAGGGCGATGCGGCAAAGTGAAGATTATGAACATGCACTACATGCGGTTGAAACTTTCTGACAGCCCGTATGGTTGTTTTATATGCACTCAAATTAAATGGAATCTGAACAACATTCAAAAGCGCATTGCCTTTGTTGGCAAACATTAGGAGCTCAACGCTGGCACCACTTGATCTTAACAGCTCCACTTCTTCTGCGACCACTGTGTCTTCACCTCCTTTGTATTGGTAAGCACAGTGGATGATTAAAATTTTCATAGCCTTATTTCTTCTTGAAATCCGCGAATGCAGCCTTAGCTGCTCTTCTTTACAGTATTGGTGAGCTTGATTACAGTATTCATTATTTTCCTCGAGGCAAGGGCAGGCAACTCGTAAGGCTTCCTTAACTGTTTTTGAATTGCCTCATTCTCCTCATCTGGCGGGCAAAACCTAAAGGCCCGCTGTTCTCCGGGATCAGTGACGGTTTTTAAATAATCAACACCGAACGTGTTGGTCGATTCGTTGTCGAACCCGATGTTGTGTGTTTTTGAAAGTACAGGGTATACAACCTTCATACTGTTTTCCGCAACGTGCACCTGCATTTGAATGTCCCAGGTAGAAATAGCACCACTGATCTGTTTTTTCAACATCCGGTGCAGGTCGTAGCCTTCCTTGTCGAGGCGCTTTTTAAATTGTGAAGAAGACATCAATTCCTGAAGTTCATCTTTGTCCCAGATCACCTTAGCCACCCTGTTCGACCAGGCGCCCCAGCCATAAGAGCAGAAGCGGTGATGGATGACAGTGTCGTAGGAGTAGTTGCCTTTCTGTATCGGAAATGAAAAGCCGGTCACACAGAACACGGTTGGGTTGTCTTTGTAGTAATCAAGTGCATCTAGTAAATACTTTATGTAATTGGGCGTTACCACCAGGTCGTCCTCCACTACGATAAAACGATCGTAGTTAGTGAATAGATAAGTGATACCAGTTCTGAAGTTGGGTCCTGTGCTTACATTTTGTGGACGGTAGTGCCTGGTGACGCTGCGGAATCCTGTTAAGGAATCAATATAAGCACGCGTATCAGCTACACCCTGTTCGTCATTAGGTCCCTTAGCACCATCGCAGAAGAAGATGATATCCATGCCCGCACACTCAGGATTTTTTAGCAGGGCTTCCATAGATACTTTAAGCTTTCCTGCACGCTTGTAGCAAAATACGGCTATCACCGTTTTATCGTTCATGATCATAATAATTGAAAGTGGAGTCGTCTATTTTTTCAAACGATCCCAGATGAAAGGGAAAAACGTTTTCATCCAGAGTTTGACAAAGGCTGAAGGATAAGATAAGGGAAAATGGTCCTTTATAAATCGGAGGTACTCTTTGTAAGCCAGTCCCTTTGGACTTTTCAGGTACTGTACACGTTCCTTAAGGGTAGTGTTCGCCGACTTCCAGTTATTTCCGTGATCATCGATACAACTGCCCAGAAATCCAGGCGCTACTGTTAGAGTAAAGCCCCCTTTTTTTGCCCTGAGGGTATAATCGTAATCGGCCAGCGAGTGCGTAAAATGATCGGACAGTATTCCAATGCTTGCCACAACCTGTTTTGAAATGAGCATTATATTGGCATTTCCAAAATCACAGTGGAGGTACTCGGTATTGCTGTGAATGCGCTCGCTTTTCCAACGATTTGGTGAACTCACCTTCCAGCCTCCATAGGAAATTTGTCCAGACGCGTCATCCTGTGTACTACCAATGCAAATGTCGGGTGTACCAGATGCAGAGGATCTCAGCAACAGGGCAACCGCATCATTGTTCAACAGGGTATCGTCATTAACCAGCAGGTAGTAATCGGGTGTATGGAGTTGCGCCTGCTTCCAGGTTTCTCTCATTCCACCTGCCCAATACAGTGAACCCGTACCCAGGAAGACATGTGTGCCGGGGAATTCTTTTTTCACCGCATCTGCAGTACCATCAGCAGAAGCATCATCGGTAAGAAATACCTCCAATTCAACGCCCGAAGGCAGTTGCTGGTTGCGCAAACTATTCAGGCAGGACAAGGTTTTACTAACCCGATTGAAGGTGGTTAACAGAACCGCGATCTTTGTTACTTTCATAAACTCGACAATCAAATAAACTTGGGCACCAGCGAAAATTTCTTTGCCCTTTTCTTTATGGCCCTGTAGTAACTCACCGTGTAGTAACTCAATTTCATACGCAGGGAAAGGTGCGGTATACCCAACAAGGTGCGCAGGGTGGTATGAAATTCATCATCAGTAAGGAGCGAACCAAATGCCGGCAGCTCGTTCATCACGCGATCGTAGATGCGCGCGATACCAAAGGTTTTCTCAGCCGGCAGGTGCCAGATGGCAAGGTCAACGTCTGAGGCTTCCACATTCCGATAGAACAAGGGGTTGGTCCAGATGCGTTTCATAAAATGATTTTCATGGGCTGCCCGCAAACCATTTTTATAGTAGAGGTAACTCAGGGTGTGCGCCTCCTCATTGAACTTGGTGCGACCCTGCTCATGCCGTTCTAACAACTGCGGCCACAGTTCTTCAAAATCTCTAAAAATAGCTTTGATGTTTGCCACGCTGCAAAGCAGGAACTCACCCAGGTGGTAAGATGGTATGTCGGGAATTTTATGACCGAGCAATTCTTCATACAGTGAGCGGAGGTGGTTTCGGCTCAAACCATTGATCACGTAGTCGGGAGCAACCTTATCGTCGAAAGAAATAAACCCCCTGGGCTTCGCTGCATCAAATAAGGCCTGTACACTTTTTAAAAAGATGCAGTCGGAATCCAGCACCAGGTACAGGTCATCCGGATGATTGTTATTGGAAGCAATGTGTTCGAGGATTGAGAATTCGTAAAACTGATTTTGGAAAGCACCGTAGTAACCCTTCGGCGTTTTGTACTTAAAGTCGGTAAACACAACAGATACATTGAGGCCGGTCAGTATTTCCGCAATGCTGCGGCCGTCCACAACAGGAAGCTTTTTTACGTTGGTAAAAAGAAGGTGTTGTTCCTGCTTGTTAAATCGTTTACTCGAAATGTAAAAAACAAGGAGGCAGCGCCAGTAGATATCCTGGTGGCTCTTGGAAGAAGACAGTTGCCCGGTTTGCGGGAACAGGCTTTCTTCACCCTTTTCATCGGCACAAAGCCAGGTACATATGTAATTCATGATTTGTAAAAAGAACTTTGTGTCCCCGGCTGAAGGGTGTTTGGTAACACTTCGTATTCATCTTCGTCATCATCAACCTCGTCCATTGCTGCCGCCTCTTTGTCCTGGTCAAAGTAATACAGGCACATGCCTATGTGCCCGAAGAACATGAGCGGTAGTACGTAATTGAAAGAGAACAATAATCCTGATATGCCAAATGATGCGAGGATGATAGACTGGTCGGATAGGTTTCTACTAAAGATCCGGTACAGGAGATAGAAGACAAGTCCATATTTTAATAGAAGTCCAACGATACCATGGTAAAAAAGCATTTCCATATAGCCTTCGTGAAAGTGCTGCCCGCTTAAGTCGGGCCACCAGTCTACCAATGGGTTCGGCATTTCAAAGCCTTCAAAAGTCCATCCGAAAACAGGTCTTTCTATGACCATGGCACCATACACATCCCTTTGCTCTATGCGAAAATTACCCGTACTTCCTTCCTTCGACGGATCGAAGATTTCGCTGAACCGTTCGCCAAGGAATTCAACAAAGCCCGGGGCCAGGTTATCGGCAAAGAAATAGGCAAGCAACAGTACTGCAACGATCCCGAAACTTAACTTGCCCACACCCGAATAGGTTTGCACTCCGTTTCGGATGCTTGCAACGAGATAAAAAAACAGGGCAAGAAGCGTACTGCTCCAAACAGAGCGGTGCTGGTGTACCAGGATAATGAGAACGCACAAAAAAACTGGCAGCAGGAATATCTTTCGGCGGGTGGTGATGAACTGGTTCAGATACCAGAGAAAGGGCAGGATCATCATAAAGATGTGGCTCGCGTGCACCACCCGGGAGTCCCCGGAAAAAGGTCCATAATCGTCCATCTCCACTGCCTCCAAACTAAAAGAAAAACCCCTGCCGAACAGCACCATGAATACCAGGTAGGTAATCATGTAAAACTTGGCAATGAAGCCCAGGAGGTCGAGCTGCATTGAGCGCAGGATGTATTTAATATAAAGCGCAAAGATTACCGGAAATAAAACCGTGAACATGGTGAGCTGCTTAAACGGTGTATCGTATTTAAGCAAAGACTCCAGCACCAGCCGAACCATCACGAGGGTAAAAATGCCTATCCACACCCGTTCATCTTTTTTCAGGTAATTAACCTTATAAAGCATGAATGCATATATCAGCAATCCCAGCGCCTTCTGGTATCCCTGTATATAAATAGAATTACGTACAAAAATCCATGCAAAAATATCCTCCATGAAAAAGTAAGTGAGGAATAAGAGCAGGAACTCTTTTACGTAAAACCGGTAATTCAATATGTTAAGCACGGCGTTCATCAACTGTTTTTTGTATTGCCCCTATTTGGCTAATTGCCTGCCGTAGCCCGGGATGGCGTTTTTTGAAATCGGCTCAGGAGAAGCTGTTTCCCTTTATGGAAAGCTTTCAGAGCCATTTGTTTAGCCAGCAGCAGGTTGAGTAAGCCATTCAACAACATTACCTGTCTGCTGTTACGCTGGTCGTTCCATTTCATTTTTCGCTCATTGGTAAGATACATTTCCTGCAACGAGTCTTTCTTCTCGGGCGCAATCAGCCCCCGGTAAATGTCTGCTTTCTTATCTACGAGTTCCTTGCTGATGTATCCAAGGTGTTTGAGCCGGAAATGCGTTAAGGCCTTCAACCCTTTGATGCCTTTTACGTTAGGCGAATCGAGCACCAGGTTTTCAAAAAAGCCCGTGGGCGCTTCACGCCACATGAGCCTGTCGTGACCGGCAGAATAATTAAGACGGAACCAGGACCCTGCAAAGTGTTCCCTGTCAATAAAATGAAACCTGCGGAATGCATACTTGTTTACAAACTTGTTTTGCATGAGCCTGTCAAAGTGAGTCCGGGTAAGGCCGGGTTCAAATATTTCATCCACATCTACCCAGAGGCACCAATCGGGATTTCGTTTCCTCACATGCTCATACAGGAGGTTTTTGTCTCTCCCTTCGTTATATCCTTCTGTACGAACCATGTCTACTACCTTGGGATGTGCCATCAGTACCTCATAAGTACCGTCTGTCGACCCATTGTCTAACACAACAATCTCGTCAGCCAACTTTTCGAAACAGCGCAACCACTCTTCAACAAAAAATATTCCGTCTTTTATACGGAGCATCACTACAAATTTTGGCATGGGTAATTTTTTTGTACCGCTTTATTATCGGCTAAGAGAGCAGGTTTCTCCATGGAGATTTCAGGCACCCCTTAATTTATACAAAGGCGTCAGAATGTATTTAGTGGTTGCTTCCTTTACCATCAGGCGAAGATCCCGGTCAACCATCATAACAAGGGTGATAAAGAACAGGGCAAACAAACCTGAGTTCAGCAATAGTTTGCTGAAATACATGGGAGCAGGCAGGATATTTTCTACCCCCATCTTGAATGCCCAGCCGACCGCAAAAGCAGATGGCAGTATGATGAGCCAAGGTGGAAATAAACTTTTAATCAGGGAAAATTGCAGGTAACCCAGCTTGAAAACCCTGTAATTGTAAAAAATAAAATCAGCTGCCAGGATCATGAATAGGGAGGCACAAAGGGTTCCGACGATACCGTAATTTTTGGCTGCAAAAAACATGATCACTCCGAAAATGAGGTTTCTGATGATATTAAAAAGACTGTTGATTTTGATATCGCCCAGCGCATAGTTTACATTAGCCATGAAGGCACAGATAAGTCCAAAGAAAAAATTGAGTGAGAGCAGGTACATCACCAGGTCACCCGCATATTGTCCCTTCCCGGTCCAGGCTGTGATCAGGTTGCTGTAATTAAAAATGAACAGAAATACAACAAAGAGTGCTGCGTAGGAATAAAACCTGAACTGGGTGTTGATCAGGTTGATGATCCAGTCTTTCTTATCACTTCCTTTGGCGTGGGAGATTACCGGCATCAGCGCTACCGAATGGCGACCAATGAGGGCAAACGCGATATTAAATGGACGCTTATTAATCTCAAAAACAGTGATGAGCGCCGGCGATATGAACCTTGCCAATACAAGCATATCAACACTGTATGCCAAGCCAGAAATAATTTTTGAAGTAGACGTGAACGAGAAGATGCGGATAAATTTTTTAAAGTGGTCCAGGTTGTATTCTATAACCAGGTTCATTTTTCTGAGCACCTGGTGCATGGAAGTCATGTTATAGATAATGATAAAAAGGGCACGGCATAAATTGGCAATGGCAATAGACATTACCCCATATCCCTGGAACAAAAAAACGAGGTTAACGAATAGAAACAGAAAATTTGCGCACAAGGCACAGATAGCAACATGTGCGGAATTATGCAAACCCTGGTT
>JBGTIL010000445.1:0-12162 GCA_041745695.1 Chitinophagaceae bacterium
CTAAACGGCGATGCCATCTATGTAGTGCCCACGCGCCTGGCGCTCCATTTTATATTCGCGATGCTGCTGCTGGTATACACATTCTGG
This sequence comes from Chitinophagaceae bacterium, assembly GCA_041745695.1. Taxonomy (GTDB): domain Bacteria; phylum Bacteroidota; class Bacteroidia; order Chitinophagales; family Chitinophagaceae; genus Flavisolibacter. The sequence continues at coordinate 88 of JBGTIL010000445.1, forward strand.
TTTGCACTCAGGCTGCTGGTGCCCGACACGGAACTGGTTGCAGCACCCCGCTCCAAAATGTTTGTGTGGTGGATAGTAGGCATACTGGCAGTTCAATTTATTTTTGGAGCCCTCATGGCTGGTCATCGAGCCGCACCGGCAGCTCCCACCTGGCCCGACGTCAATGGAAGTTTCATACCCGCACGCGTATGGACAAAGGGGTTGAAAGGCATAATTGAAGATCCCATCGTTATACATACCATACACCGGAGCCTCGCTTACCTGTTAGTAGCACTTATCGTTGCCTGGAATGTTGCCATCATCAAAATAAAAGCTACCCCATTCTTTTTCAAAATACGTGCACTGCCGCTCTTCTTTGTTATCGTTCAGTTAACTCTGGGGATTCTTACCGTATTAACATCAGTTGATATCCGCGTAACGAAATGGAATACTTTTGAATGGATGGCGCAATTACATCAGTTTGTAGGCTTATTGCTTTTACTTTCTCTGATACTTGCTGCTTTTATGCTCCGAAAGAAAATTTCGCCGAATTAGCAGGGGTCTGTACACTCCATTTATTATTGTATTTTGTCTCAGAACACAACAATAATGGCGCTGTTAAGAGGCATATTTTATTCCTTACCCCTACAACTGCTCTTTCTACATTTTAGAAAGTACCAGGTGCTGCTGATATTCTGGGTTGTTTTGTTTGCAGGCATCAGTGGGGTATTGATGCAAAGCTTCGGAGCTGAAGCTCTTTTCCTGGCTCCTGAATACCTTGGAAATGTGAACTCCCTGAGCACTGCATTGATGGGTATGTCGGTTGGCGTTTTTATCATGTCCTGGAATATCACCACTTTCATTGTATTCAGCCGTCATTTTACTTTTCTTGCTGCCACCCAGTTTCCGTTTCTGAAATACTGCATCAATAACAGCGTGATTCCCCTGGTATTCCTGGTTTTTTTTCTGATCCGGGGATACCAGTTCGCACATTATATAGAACTTATTTCCAATGTGGAGATCGTGTTTTTAACATTGGGGTTTTTGGCAGGCTTGATCTTCATCCTTGCTATGTCTTTCTTCTATTTTTTTCGGGCAGATAAAACCATTCTGCGAACGCTGCTCCCACTCTTCAATAATGCCAAAAGCTATATAGCCACGCTGCAGCCCGAACATTCGGCCCTTTATTCCAATACACTTATGCAACCCGAATGGTTCCTCGATTCCTTTACCCGGGTAAAGCGTTGCCGCGACGTATCACATTATTCCGACGAGCTAATGGCTACCATATTCAAGAGACATCACCTCGCCGCCGTTCTGTGTATCCTCATTGCCTACCTCTTCCTGATGGTCATTGGCTTCTTTCTCGACCACAAAGCCTTCCAGGTTCCTGCTGCCGCGTCCATAACCCTTTTCTTTGCCATCCTCATTGGGGTATCCGGGGCGTTTACTTATTTTTTCCAAAGCTGGAGCGTACCCGCACTCATCATTTGCCTGTTTGTCATCAACACGGCATACCAAAGCGAATGGCTCGATCCCCGCAATAAAGCCTACGGACTATCCTACGCCAAAGAAGATATTCGACCGCAGTATACAGCAGGCTCCCTGGACAGCCTTAGCAACCCGGAAGCCATCGCAGCCGACAAGCAAAACATGACGGGCATACTGGATCGCTGGAAGCAAAAGCAGGGCGATCCAAAACCTTTATTGGTTCTGATCGCTACCAGTGGCGGCGGTACCCGCAGCGCTACCTTTACCATGAGCGCACTCCAGCACCTCGATAGTGCTACCCATGGCGAGATTATGAAACGGACCTTCCTGATCACCGGCGCCTCAGGCGGCATGATTGGAGCAACCTATTTCAGGGAATTGTACCGCGAAGGTTTAAAGAATCCGAAACTGAATATCAGAAGCCAGAGGTACGTCGACGACATCGCAGGCGACCTGCTGAATCCCACCTTTTCGTCTTTCGTTGCGCGCGACCTCATGGCGCCCCAGCAATACTTTTCAGTAGGTCCCTACCGCTACCTCAAAGACCGTGGCTACTCATTTGAAACCGCACTAAACAATAACACAAGAGGCTTTTTAAATAAACGACTTCAAGACTATGTACAAGATGAAAAAGAAGCCCGCATTCCCCTCATCTTTTACCATAACGTGATTACCCGCGACGGCAAAAAAATGCTGATCAGTTCGCAGCCACTAAGATTTATGATGCGCCCGGAAAGCACCAGCACGAAGCCCGGCGCGCCAGATGCTGTAGACTTCACCTCTTTTTTTAAGGGTCAAAATCCTTATAATCTCCGCCTTCTTACCGCCCTGCGAATGAATGCCACCTTTCCTGTGGTACTTCCCAACGTTTGGTTACCCACCAACCCGGTAATAGATGTAATGGACGGAGGCCTGAGAGATAATTACGGTGTGGAAACAGCGCTGCGTTTCTTATCAACCATGCATACCTGGATAGAACAAAATACAGGCGGGGTTCTGCTCATCCAACTTCGTGATCGTATGGACGGCGGCTGGGAACATCCCTACGACGCCAAAACGGTAACGGAAAATGCTGTCAAGCCTTTCTTTTTACTCCAGAACAACTGGTACAAAATGATGGAGTACAACCAAAATGACATGGCTTCTTACATGTTCAATAATACCCCGCTCAAGGTGCACACGGTTGCCCTGCAGTACATCCCCTTCAAAGAGGAAAACAAAGCAGCACTTAACTTCCATTTGTCACAAAGAGAAAAACGCGACATCGGGGCTTCGATGTATTCCAGGGCCAACCAGTCGAACCTGGAAACTATCGCTCAACTGCTGAACAGCGCTCCCTTAGCTAAGGATAGATAAGCCGAAAACAGCTTTTTAAAATACGCACATCCACTAACTCTGCAACCTCCACCGGGTCGCCATCTATGTGTATGGGAGCCCTCCCGGGGTTGGCAATGGTTAGCAAGTCGGTTTGAAAATACAGCACGCTTTTATTAGACTGCTCTATGTTGGTTGTATAAAGCGGATTTAAACCGCCTACTTGGCGCATTGCCTGTAAGAGCAGGTTTAATTTAGTAAGTGCACCTACCACAACAATATCGAGCAAGCCATCTGTTAAGCTGGCTTTAGGCGCAATGGTAAAATGATTTCCAAACTGGTTACTGTTGGCAATGGAAATAAACAAAGCCTTTGTAGTAAGGCAGTCAGCCCCTGAAGTGATCGTAAAAGGGTAGGCCCTGGCTCTGAAAAAATGTGCAATTGTTTTTTTAATATACGTTGCCAGTCCACGCGCTGGGTCATTAGCAAAGTCATGCGCTACCTGGGCGTCAAAGCCCAATCCGCAAAGCATACAGGCAAATTGCCCGTTCACTTCAAAGGCGTCTGTCCATTTGCTGTTGCCCCGGAAAACGACATCCAGAGCCCTATCGATATTTTTTGAAATGCCGGCGCCAAGCGCCAAGCCGTTGCCCGAGCCACAGGGAAGTATTCCGAATGGAAGCTCCAGGCTTTTCAAACCCCGGATAGCCCCGTTGATGGTACCATCGCCACCTGCAATAATGATATCGGTAATTTGTTCTTCCCTGATGATACCGACAAAGTGATCATAATTGCCATCAGCTGCGGAAGGTTGCACCATAAACCGCAAGCCTGCCAGCCTTGTTCTTTCACCCAAATGAGCCTGCAGGGAAACTTTAGCCCGGGTTCCGGAAATGGGGTTGATAATATACAAGAGGTGGCGCTCCATATAAAAAAGTTGCAAGATAGTCTATGGGCTTATGACCCCGATAGTATCCAGGTCTACAGCTTCCCTCCTCTATTTAGTCAGTGTTATCGTAGCCAGATGTATTCTCCGCACCCGCACCAGGGCAGCCTTCGCGGGGTCTGACGGTAACGACATGGTATACAGCTTGAGTATACCGGATTTTTTAAAAAGCGACCGCAGTGAAGCATTTTGTATCGTCACCGTCGTTCCCTTAAAAGAGGCAAGTTCTGCATCCGCTGGGCTTACCACCATAATGCTTCTGACCCAATCCTTTTCGCCCTCTACTTCTTTATAAGCAAGGACCAACGAACCCTTTTTATTCATGTCTGTGATGCGAAGTGAGAAGGTGTTTTTCAACTCAGCTTCTTCTGCTGCCTGCAAACGCATTTTTCCATTGTGTGTTATATTCCAACTATCCTGTGCTGTGGCCATAAACATGAATCCAAGGCTTATGAAAAGTGCTGCTACCGATTTCATTCCACAATCTATTTGATTTTACTTGAGGAAATTGGCAATTAACGTAAACGCAGCACTAAACTGTCTCCGCTGAAAACGCTGCCATTCACTTGAGTCTCGGTTGCGCAGCTGCAAGCGAACATTTTTATGCTCTGACCATCGGTAAGTGCAAAAACAATCCACTGTTAAGGAGCTGCACTGACATCACCAGCACCATAACGGCTTTCGACAAACAAGCTGTAAGCGCCTGAGGTTCAGAAATTTATTGTAAAGCTTTCCACGACGCTTTTCTCCCCCGTTTTATTGGCCTACCTTCGCGCCCCGTAGGCGGTTAAGGTCATGAATGGACCCTGGCAGCCCTTATTCAAATCAACATTCAATTAAGTTATGGATATCAGAAATATTGCCATCATTGCCCACGTTGACCATGGAAAAACTACTCTGGTCGACAAGATCTTGCATGCAACCAAAGTTTTTCGCGATAATCAGGATGCAGGCGAACTGATCATGGACAGCAATGACCTGGAAAAAGAACGCGGCATTACCATTTTCAGTAAGAACGCTTCTGTAATGTACAAGGGAGTTAAAATTAATGTGATCGATACCCCGGGTCACGCAGATTTCGGCGGCGAGGTAGAGCGGGTGTTGAAAATGGCGGATGGTGTCTGTTTGCTGGTAGATGCTTTTGAAGGACCAATGCCACAAACGCGTTTTGTATTGCAAAAAGCCCTGCAGCTGAACTTAAAGCCGATCGTAATTATCAATAAGGTAGATAAGCCCAACTGCCGCCCGGACGAAGTGCATGATGCGGTTTTCGAACTGTTCTTTAACCTGGATGCTACTGAAGAACAACTCAACTTCCCAACCTATTATGGTTCGGGCAAGAATGGATGGTTCAACGATTCACTGGAACAGACGGATGATATTACACCCCTGCTTGACGGTATCATCAAGTATGTGCCGCCGCCCAAAGTTGCCGAAGGTCCACTGCAGATGCAGATCACATCGCTCGACTATTCTTCCTTCCTCGGACGTATCGCCATTGGCTCGGTAGCACGCGGTACCATCAAAGAGGCACAGTCCATTGCATTGATGCAGGCAGACGGAGTTATCAAAAAGCAAAAAGTAAGAGAGCTTTACGTATTTGAAGGGATGGGCAAGAAAAAGGTAACCGAAGTAGTTGCCGGAGATCTTTGCGCAGTAGTAGGTTTAGAGAATTTTAATATCGGTGATACGATAGCCGACCAGGATAACCCGGAGGCACTTGCTATCATCAGCGTGGATGAGCCGACGATGAACATGCAGTTTTCGATCAACAACTCTCCATTTTTTGGAAGAGATGGAAAATTTGTTACTTCCCGTCACCTGCGCGATCGCCTGATGAAAGAAACTGAAAAGAACCTTGCACTTAAAGTAAATGATACAGACAGTGCGGATAGCTTCATGGTTTATGGCCGTGGTATCCTGCATTTAGGCATCCTCATAGAAACCATGCGCCGCGAAGGGTATGAGTTAACTATCGGACAGCCCCAGGTGATCACCAAAGAAATAGAAGGCAAAAAGTGCGAGCCCTACGAGGTACTGGTAGTAGATGTTCCGCAGGAGTATGCCTCTAAAGTAATTGACCTGGTAACACGTCGTAAAGGCGAGATGCTGGTGATGGAAACCAAAGGTGATATACAACACCTGGAGTTCGATATCCCTTCACGCGGACTGCTGGGTTTACGTACGCAAATGCTTACCAACACAGCTGGTGAGGCGGTAATGAATCACCGTTTCAGTGCTTACAAACCATGGAAGGGCCCCATTCCCGGACGTAGTAACGGTGTACTCATTGCAAAAGACAATGGTGCCACCACCGGGTATTCTCTAGATAAACTCCAGGACCGCGGGTACTTTTTTGTAGATGCAGGAGAAGAAGTGTACAGGGGAATGGTAATAGGTGAAAGCAACAAGCCAGGTGATATTGTGGTAAATGCCAATGAAGGAAAAAAGCTCACCAATCACCGTGCAAGCGGAAGTGACGCAGCAACCAACATTCAACCAAAACGCGAAATGACACTCGAAGAATGTATGGAATATATACAGCAGGATGAGTGCATCGAGGTTACGCCTAACAGTGTACGTATGCGCAAAGTGATCCTGGATGAGGACGACCGTAAGAAGCAACAGAAAAAAATGAGTTCTCAGGCAGTTTCCTGATAAACATTTAAATGATAGAAAAAGCCCGGTGTAACTCAACACCGGGCTTTTTGATGTATTTGGCGCTCCTTTTGTATCCTGAAGCAAATGCTGCGTATCGTGTGTTTACTATTGGTTGCCTGCTGCAGCCAGTCATGCAATGAGATAGATTATTTTATGGGAAGGGAGAAAAAGAAAGGCGTTACCTATTCTTTTGCCTGCCTGGACAGTGCCGTGGGCGGCGGTAGTGTGGGTAGAAGCTTGGAGCAAGCAGGCGATTTTGTGCGGGATCTGGCTGTATCGGAAAAGAGTATCACAGACAGTATACAAACCACCTATGGACTTGCTTTCCACAAGCAGATGACCAACGACGGCAGCTTCAAGCTTCTAAAAAACAAGGCTGTGGATGAAGAACTTACTGCCATTCTGAACAGGCTGCTAGCCCAGCGTTCGGCTCCCTCCAATATTCGTTATAAAGTATTTGCGTTGGCAGATACAGTCGTCAATGCTTTTACATTCGGCGGTCACATTTATGTTACACAGGCTATGCTGCAAAAGTGTGATGGCGAAGATGCCCTGCTCTCCGCTATCATCGGACATGAAATAGGGCATTCGGAAATGGGTCATATCAAAGCCACGATTCAGGAACTGGAATTATCCAACAAATGGTTTGGTGAGAGAGGCGGTGCCACTTTTTTCGGAATCAAAAAATTGCTCACAGCTTCCATGAATCAAAAAAACGAACTGGAAGCCGACTACTATGGCATAGAACTGACAAACGGGTTGGGTTACGATGTTTGCACAGCCGTGGGCTTCTGGAAAGAAATGGCAAGTAATGAGAACCGGTACAGTCAGGTTGAAGACTTTTTTCGCAGCCATCCATTTTCAGAATTAAGATCGCAGTGCCTGAGCAATCATATACAAAGCAACTTTGGGAAAGAGTGCGGGGTAGTAAACAAAGCTGCTTCCCTCCCACAGGTAACGCAATAAGAAGTGACCGTTGAAACAATTTGTGCTTCCAAATTGTTCTCCGGTTGTATTGCTTTTGTCTTTGACTACCTTTGTAATTCACGGTTATGAAAAAAATAATTACAGCTTTGGGTTTTGTGCTGTTGCTCCTGATCGGTGCTCCCTCACCCCTATTTGCTCAGTGTTCCATCTGTACGAAAACAGCGCAACAAATGGGTGAAAAGCCTGCTAAAGGGCTGAACCTTGGAATTTTGTATTTGGGACTGGCACCGTTCGCAATAGTTGGCGTGATCGGTTATCGCTGGTGGAAGCGCAACGGGAATGCCTGATACCCACGAGGCGCATCTTCACACCATCACGCTCCATTTCTTATCTGATACCGGACAGGCAAAATCGTAAAATGGCGCTGGCATGCTTTTTCTATATTCTCCGGAGTGCTGACAGTATTTTAGAAAATGCTAACTATAACATTGCTTTATTCATTGTAAAAAAACAAATAAAACATATCCCGTTCAGGTAAAACAATCACGAGTAACATGGCAGAATTTGATTATGTAATTGTAGGTGCAGGTTTGTTTGGAGCCACCTTTGCACACCAGGTAACGAAAGCAGGGAAAAAATGCCTGATCATTGATAAGCGGACACATATTGGAGGCAACATTTATTGCAAGGATGTTGATGGTATCAATGTACACCAGTACGGAGCGCATATCTTCCACACCAACGACCGTAACATCTGGAATTTCGTTAACTCTTTTGTCGAATTTAACCGCTATACAAATTCGCCTGTTGCCAATTATGAAGGTAAATTATACAACCTTCCCTTCAACATGAACACCTTCTACCAGTTGTGGGGTGTAATTACGCCACAAGAGGCGCGGGACAAAATACAATCACAAATTGCATCCCTAAATATCAAGTCGCCGCAAAACCTGGAGGAGCAGGCTTTAATGCTTGTAGGTCCTGATATTTATGAAAAACTTATTAAAGGTTACACAGAAAAGCAATGGGGGCGTAAAGCCACAGAACTGCCTGCCTTCATTATTAAGCGGTTACCGGTGCGTTTCACTTTTGATAACAATTACTTTAACGATAAGTACCAGGGTATTCCTATCGGCGGCTATAACAAGTTATCGGAAGGTTTGCTGAATGGAATAGAAGTGCGCCTGAATACCAATTTTTTTGACGATGTAGCCTATTTTAAATCTTTAGGAAAGAACGTTGTTTACACTGGTCCACTCGATGAATACTACAACTTCCAATTCGGAGAGCTTGAATACCGGAGCCTTAGATTTGAGCACCAGCGCCTGGAGCAGGAAAATTTCCAGGGAAACGCTGTAGTGAATTACACCGAAGCACATATTCCTTACACACGCATTTTAGAGCACAAACATTTTGAATTTGGAACACAGGCACATACTGTGGTTACCTACGAATACTCAGCAACCTGGGAAAAAGGAATGGAGCCTTACTACCCCATGAATGATGACAAAAACACGAAGCGCTTCAAAGAGTATTCTACCCTGAGTGATGGTGAAAAAGGCGTAATATTCGGTGGGCGTTTAGCGGAATACCGTTATTACGATATGCACCAGGTGATAGGTTCTGCATTAGTGAAAGCAAAAGGGGTATTGGAAGCGGAACAGCGCTAATCGTTGTCCATATTTGCAGAAAGCTTACATAAAAAAGCAAACTGCGCGTAAGCACCTGGTATTATGCGGCAGCTCCTAGCCCCCGCTTTGCTTCTCACCAGAAAGCAAAACATAATGCCATATTCCACCCTTGAATGGTAATTTTATCTCATGCCCGCAGCCCAGGTATCTGTTGTTGTTATCTGCTTTAACGCCGCGGACACCATCCGGCGAACCCTGCAGGCTGCCAGGAAGCTTTCAGACAATATACTTGTGGTAGACAGTGGGAGTACCGATGATTCCCTAAGTATCATCCAGGAAGAAGGCGCACAACTCATCGCCATGGAATGGCAGGGCTTCGGAGCCAACAAAAACAGGGGAAATCAGGAAGCGACCCATGACTGGATATTAAGCATCGACGCCGATGAAGTATTAAGCGAAGCGCTTGTAAACGAGATCCTGTCGCTTGATTTGTCTGACGCACATGTGGCCTTCAGAATTAAAAGACTGAACTACCTGAATAACCAACCCATTTATCACGGTGGATGGAAAAACGACTGGACAACCCGGCTATTTAATCGCACCGTAGTACAGTGGGATGAAGTGCCCGTTCATGAAAACCTGCAACTGTCTCCCGCTGTTAAGATCCGGAAGCTCCATAGCGGATGGCTGCATCACTATACTTCGCCAAACATAGATGTGTACAATCAAAAATTGGAACAATACGCAACTCTTGTTGCCGAAAAGTACTTCATTAAAGGTAAAAAAGGGAGCTCCTACAAAACCTATTTATCCCCCGTGTACAGCTTTTTTAAATCCTATATTTTATATGCAGGCTGGCTCGATAAAAAAGCCGGTTGGCAAATTGCACTTGCGCATGCCCGTTATACTTTCAAGAAATACAAGAAGCTGGCACTGCTTCGCCGGAAGTAGCCACGCCGCTAAAAACTTGCACATTTGCCCACTGCTATCCTAATGATCTTATATCTTCTATCGCCTCATCAAAATGGCGCAGTACCGCCCGCCAGGAGTATTTTCGTTTGACATAGTCGTATCCGGCGTTTCCTTTTTCGCTCCTTGCTGCGTCATTCAAGCACAATGCAATTAGAGCAAGTTTAAACTCAGCGTAATTGGTGTAACCCCAGCCTCCGCTGCTTTCCTTAATATGGTCGCGCAACACTTCGCTCCCAACATTAGCAAGCACAGGCACACGACAGGCAAAACTTTCCAACAGTACCAGCGACAAACTCTCGTATAAGGAAGGAATCACCAGTGCTCTGGCACCGAGCATCAATTGCTGCTTCACGTCATCGTCAACAAAACCCGCATTAATGATCTGCGGATGAACCGGTACATCCATCATTTGTTTTCCTACCAAAACCAGTTGCAGCGCAATCTTGCTTTCTTTCAGGTACTGCAAAAACAACTGGATCAGCGTTGCACAGCCCTTTGCTGTATCTATTCGGCCTACATAAATAATATAGTCTTGTGTGATACCAGCCTTCTTCAAATTATCTCCGTTCAACAAAACAGTATCAGCTATGAGGTCTATTCCTACTCCTACAATTCTTTTCTTACTCCTGGCAATAGGAAACAAACGCTCTGAAAATTTTTGTTCTGCTGCTGTATTAAAAAATAGCCATTCCGGTGCAGCCATTACTTTTTGATACAGAGGGAAATAAGAAGCTTTTTCATCATGCATGGTAGGGATGAAGATACTTTTCCGCGGTATGGTTTGAACAGCAACGGCGCCAGGGTAATAAAGTGCAGTGAAAACAATAAAGGCTGCATAGTTCGACGCTTCAGCTTCCAGGTAAGGCACAAGCCCTGGCATGAAAGGACCCTGCACCCTGAGCCATGATGCACTGTCGTCTTCTGTTATAACAGCATCGGGGAAGATCTTTAATAACCAGCGGGGATAGCCTAACATACGGTGTAGCTTCTGCGCCAGGTGCCGCCCCCTCACTTTGCGACCGTAATAACCCTGGAGCCGGCGCGGTCCGCGTGGTTCATTGGTGAAACGAATGATTCGAATCCCGTCTTCCACACTCTCCCCGGCTGCATACTCAGGCTTCCAGGTTTGATAGTCGAGTGCACAGCTGGTTAGTACTGTAATGTCGTAGTGTTCCTGGAGTTTGTGGGCGATCATCCGGGCATGCACTTCTGCGCCGCCATTCACTTCTTTGCCATAACGCTGTACTACAAGGCCCAGCCTCATTCTATCCATACAGCATTCGTTTATACACCTCCCAGTATTGTTGTGCCGCGTGCTTCCAATTGTATTGGGCCGCCCATTCTTTAATCAGGATAGCTTTGCCCGGTGAGAAATCAGCCATTGCTTTTTCTGCTTTGTACTGCACTTCGGCGGCTGAAAAATTCGTGAGGTACTCTGCCTGCGGACCGCCTACTTCTGGTAAAGATGTTGTAGTTGATAACAACACGGGTTTGCCAAAGTGCATGGCTTCTATTACAGGCAGTCCAAATCCTTCTGCCAGCGAAGGAAAAGCAAAAAGCGCACATTCCTGCAGCAGCCAGTACTTCTCCGCTTCACTAACGGCACCCACATAGTGAACACGGTCGCGAACGTTTAGGCGGTCGGCTTCACGGAATATTCTCGCTACATAATCTTTATCCTGGGCAATACCTGCAATGAGCAGGTGGTGCTGATTATGAACCAACGCAGCTGGTAAAACATGAAAATTCTTTTTCACGGCAATAGTTCCGATAGAGAAAATGAAAGAAGGTGGGATGGAGAATCCAGTAGGTTTTAGTGGCGTAACATAGCTTAACACATTCGACCCGTTATGGATCACACTGATGGGCGTGCCTCGTGGGCTGCAATGGATTTCTATTTCCTGCTTCACAAAGTTTGATATCGCTACTACCTCGTCAGCTGCATCTACCTGCTGTTGTAGTTTCAGCAGGTGCTTTTGCTTTTTCCCGCTTCCTTTTTTCTCATCATACATGAAGTTGAGATCATGTACAGTTAGCAAAATCTTTTTGTTCTTTTTTTGCGGGAAATAATTACTACCCTGGTAGGTGCAGTGCCAGAGGTCAATACGATTGCCATCCAGAGGCAGGAATTTTTGGAGTGAATGCTGCCTGATG
>JBGTIL010000446.1:0-3185 GCA_041745695.1 Chitinophagaceae bacterium
AATATTGGCCGCGGCGCGCGATACGGAAAACCAGGAGATCGGATTCTGACCGGCCTGGTGAACCAGGATGTCGAATTCCTTTCTAATGCTGTCGTTCAATTTCAAAGTTTTAAATAAGCTGTTGGCTGCCGTGGTGGTTTCTGTTGCGGGCGCTATCAGCACCAGTTTAAAGCTTGCATCATGTTGCCATTCTTCGATTGTTACACTCAGGGCTAGCCCGCCCATTGAATGCGCTATGAAATTTGTTACAGGGCCATACTGCGTGTTGATATAGTTAATCAATTCTTTATAAATGGCTACGTTGATTTTTCTGCCGGTACTGCGTCCGTGTGCGGGAGCATCAAAAGCCAGGATGCAATAATCTTTTTTAATGAGTGGAGCAATGTACCGGTCGAAATTGATGACGCTCGATTCAAAGCCGTGCAGGATCAGCAATTTCTTCGCTGATGTTTTATTCCACCGGTAACCCTGAATGACGGTACCATGAAACGAAAAGCTGATTTTTTCCGCCGCTTCGAAAATGCGGGGAAGCTTTTTTTTATTTCTATATTGCGGGGTGCAGAAAAGGTCCAGCGCCTTTTGGGCTGCCGCTTTCTTTGAAAAAGAGGCAAGCAGACCAATCCTTGTTCTGATATAGTAGAGCACTACCCGCTGGCTTAACCGCATGCTGTAAAGATAAAAAATGAATATTGTTTTGATCGGCACCGGAAACACGGCAACTATTTTAGGCAAAAAGTTTAAAGAAGCCGGGCATACCATCATGCAAATATTCGGGCGCGACGCAACCGCGGCTTCTGAGCTCGCTTACATCCTGGATAGTGAATCTACTAACTATTGGAGCGTTGTCAATAAAGATGCAGACATCTATGTACTTGCTGTTTCTGACATTGCGATCCATGAATTGGTTAAACAACTGCACCTGTCTACACAGACGATAGTGCACACGGCGGCATCTGTGTCCAAGGATATTCTCGAAAAGGCGGGAGGTCACTACGGGGTGTTCTATCCGCTGCAAAGCCTGAAAAAAAATGCGCCTTCCTTGCCGGCACTACCTATCATTATCGATGCCAGTGATGAATCTACCCTGCACCTGCTTCAGGACCTTGCAGCCTCTATCTCCACGCAGGTAGTGGAAGCTAATGATGCCCAAAGGATGAAACTGCACCTTGCAGCGGTGTTCTGCAATAATTTCGTCAACCATCTTTACGTGCTCGTGGAAGACTATTGCAGAAAGGAAGCCATGGATTTCAGGTTGTTGCTCCCGCTGATCAGAGAAACGGCGATGACGGTTGAAACAATGGCTCCGTCTGATGCTCAGACCGGTCCGGCGCTTCGAAAAGACCAGCTTACAATACAAAAACACCTGGACCTCCTGTCGGGTTATCCCGGATTGAAAGAGCTTTACCAGCAGTTCACTAAAAGTATTCAACCCGATTTTAATTCCATTTCGGCTACTTTTGCAGCCGAAACAGAGACAGATGTACACGATAAAATTTAATTTTGAGCAAGCTGGACTACCCCCGGTGGTAGTGAGCGGTGTTGAAACCAACCAAAGCCTGCTTGAAGTTGCGTTAAAGAATAACATAGAACTGCACCATAATTGCGGGGGAGTTTGTGCCTGCAGCACCTGTCATTTGTATGTAGTTAAAGGCGACGTGTCGATTGAAGATTTAAGCGACAAAGAAGAGGATTTTATTGACCGGGCAATCAACCCAAGAATCAATTCAAGGCTCGGCTGTCAGTGCCTGCTTCTGGAAGGCTCAGGGGAAGTTGAAGTAACCTTACCAGACCAGACGCAGTTTTTCGGAGAGTAAAGTTCTATGCTTGCGACCTGGTGCGGAACGCATCCTAATTAGTTTTACAAAAAGTTTTCTATACGTTTACGATGTTTGAACCACCTATACACTGGAACGATTACGAAGATATAGCCATAAAATTGTACGAACGGTTTGGCAAAGATTTTAACGAAAGCAAGATCTACCGGCTGCGCTTTACAGATCTCCTGGAATGGGTATTGCAACTCCCGAATTTTGAGGGTACCAGGGAACAAAGTACGGAAGGTCATTTGGAAATGATCCAGAGTTCCTGGGTATATGAATGGAGAGACAGCCAAAAGTAGCTGTCCATTCGAGGGCCGACCAGAGCTACACATTATGAATGTTCTTCCCTACTTTAAAAATGTACGCAGCTTCATTTTCGATATAGATGGCGTACTCACCAACGGCACCGTTTTACTATTGGAAAACGGACTGCAGGCAAGATCTATGCACACGAAAGATGGACTGGCATTGCAGATGGCGCTCCGCCATGGATACCGGGTAGTTGTGGTGTCAGGCGCCTATTCTGACCCGGTACTGGTACGGCTTCAATACCTCGGGATCACAGACATTTATTTAGCTGCTAAAAACAAAAAGGAAGTTATTGCCACTTACCTTTCTGAACACGCGATCGGGTGGAATGAAGTCCTCTTTATGGGTGACGACCTTCCCGACCTCGAAGTGCTGGGTATGGCAGGCTTGTCCTGCTGCCCGGCAGATGCGGTACCGGAGGTGAAGCATATCAGCAAGTATATTTCTCCCTTTTCGGGTGGTTCGGGTTGTGTGCGGGACGTGATTGAAAAAGTATTGAAATTAAATAACCAGTGGCATTTCAATACCGAAGTAACATCGCGCTAAAACACAAGCAGTAAAATGAAATTAATCATCTCGTTTTTCCGGTTGATCCGATGGCAAAACCTGGTGTTTATCCTCCTCACCCAGTTGCTGTTTTACGTATGTGTGTATGGTTCGCTCTATCCGGAAGAACACTCCCTGCATCAGATGATCTGGCTAATGTTAGCCTCAGTATGTATTGCTGCAGGCGGCTATATCATCAACGACTATTTTGATTTGAATATCGACCAGGTAAACAAGCCCAATAAAAACGTGATCAATGCCGTGATCAATCGACGATGGGCAATACTCTGGCACCTGCTTCTCAGCTTTTCCGGTATTTTAGCCACCGCAGTTGCGGTTTCTTTTCAAAAGTGGTATCTCATCTTTGCCAACATTGCCTGCGTGCTACTGCTTTGGCTTTATTCAACCTCCTTCAAGCGTCAGGTGCTAATTGGTAATTTCGTCATCTCACTTTTAACTGCCTGGTCGATACTCATTATTTTCTTTGCCAAGGTACCGTTTTACGCCGCC
>JBGTIL010000447.1:0-14336 GCA_041745695.1 Chitinophagaceae bacterium
ATGCGGGAAGATCCGCTGGAGCACGTCATGAACGTGGGGCTCCGCGTAGAAAAAAAACAATAAGCCATGGACCATTCCCGAAGACAGCTACGAAGGGCAACCATAGTTTTCTGGGTGTTACTGGTGTATATCATTGCCGCCCTCCTGTGGTGGCTGCTGTCGCTTGAACAGCAGAACATTGCCATACATGAATTAAAAAAAGGAGCCATCCCCTATGCTCCCGGCACTGAAGCCTGGGCCGGTGAATGGCGGGCTATCAGGGCAATTCAAAGCCGCAATTCTGTTAAACATCTTCTTGAAGGCATCACCTTTCTCCTGCTGATTTTCTTTGGTGCCGTTTACATTTATCGATTGGTACGACGCCAGTTTGCCTTGCAACTGCAACAGCAGAATTTTGTGATGGCGGTTACACACGAATTGAAAACGCCTATCTCTGTGGTACGACTCAACCTGGAAACAGTTCAGAAGCACCAGCTCGATGAACCCCGAAGAAAAAAGTTGATGGGCATCACCGTACAGGAAACGATGCGGCTCGATACGCTGATCAACAATATCCTGATCTCCTCCCAGCTGGATGTAAATACGTACCATACGTCAAAAGAAGATCTGAACTTTTCTGAACTGGTGCAGGAAGTGCTGGATGGTTTTACCGCCCGTTACCCGGAGCGAAATCTTCATAAAAATCTCCAGGAAGCCATCGATATACAGGGAGATGCGCTACTGCTGAAACTGCTGGTGTCTAACCTGCTTGAAAACGCCCAGAAATATTCTCCGCCGGCCTCACCCATCTCCTGCACCCTAAAAAAAAGCGGACGGATTTTACAGCTGGAAGTGAGCGATGAAGGCACAGGCATAGAGGAGCATGAAAGAAAAAAAGTATTCGACAAGTTTTACCGTGTTGGTCTCGAAGAAACCCGCAAGACGCAGGGCACCGGGCTTGGTCTTTACATATGTAAAAAAATAGTTCAAAGCCATGGCGGCACGATCAGCATAAAAGATAATGAACCGCAGGGCAGTACCTTCACGGTAATTTTTATAGCCTAATCTTTTCTTATGACAACTGTAGCAAAGCTTTCCGTGCTGTTGGTTGAGGACGAAGTAAACCTGCACGAGACACTGAAATTAAACCTTGAGCTGGAAGGCTACAGCGTTACTTCAGCTTATGATGGGGCCGCTGCCATGAAGGCTGTTGACAACGAATACTTCGACCTTATTATCATGGACATCATGCTGCCGCATATAGATGGCATTACCGTTACGCAAAACATCCGGCTTACCAATAATGAAGTACCCATATTGATCCTTAGTGCCCGCAACAACAGCGATGATAAGATACTCGGACTGAAAAAAGGTGCCGATGACTATCTTACCAAGCCATTCAACCTTGAGGAATTATTACTCCGGGTGCAGAAGCTGATATCAAAAAACAAGAAGCTGCAGGATAAATCAACTGTAGACGAGTCCTACTCTTTCGGAGGTCACACAGTTAATTTTAAAGCACAGGAAGCCATTACTGCAAGGGGCGAAATCATCCAGCTTAGTAAAAAAGAAGCCATGCTGTTGAAGCTCCTCGTTGAAAACGAGAATACGGTAGTGCCCCGCGAAAAGATATTGCAGTCGGTATGGGGCTATAACGTGTATCCCACCACAAGAACCATCGACAACTTCATACTCAACTTCCGTAAATATTTTGAGGAAGACAGTCGCAACCCCAAATATTTTCATTCGGTAAGAGGCGTAGGTTATAAGTACCAGGGACCGCAGCCGCAGGAAGCATAAGCCTGCCCTGCCTGGAGATGCTTCCCCCGGTGAAGAAAGATGAGAATTTTGGGCCAGGCTGCGGTACTTGATGGAGCTGCAGTTGTGTCACCCCCTTGTACTTTCGGTAATTCTATGCAGCATGCCTCGATGTTCGCCGAACAACATTGTATCCACACACAGGTGCTTAGAGATCTCCTTCCTGCGGACGAATAACAATCTCTTCCACAGTAGCCTGGGGAGACAAATGACTTACTGCGTAAATCATCTTTGCTATATCGGCGCTTTCCATGATACGCTCCGGAGGCACGCCGCTTCCGGCCCAGGAGTCGGTATATACTGCACCCGGTATAACAGCTGTTACTTTAATGTTGTGTGGCTTTAACTCCTGCCGCAGGTTTTTGGTGAAGCCAATCAATGCAAATTTTGAAATGCTGTAAGCGCCGCCGTTTGGATAGGCCTGCAGGCCGGCTATCGAACAAATGGTGAATATATGCCCGCTTCTTCTCGCCAGCATCTGGGGCAAGAGCGCACGGGTGAGGTGGTAGGCACTAAATAAATTCACGTCGAGCATCTGCTGCAGTGCACCTGCGTCTTCGCTGGATACGTTGCCGGGCACAAAGTTTCCGGCGTTATTAATCAGCACGTCTACGTGCGGGGCCGCAGCAGCTACCCAGGCAGCAAAAGCTGCTACACCAGCCTCCTGAGACAGATCAGCAGCAAACGACCGGATGTCGGTAAATGGAAACCGTTGCTGCAACTCTTTCACCCCGGCGCTGAGCTTCTCCTTATCCCTTGCACAAAGCAGGAGAGCATGACCCTGTTTATCTTCCGCAAAGCTCTGAGCTATCGCTTTTCCTATTCCACGCGAAGCACCAGTGATCACAACATTCATCTTATTATTTTTGTTGGTACAAGGTAGTAACATTTTGCCGCGTGAAGTTTACGGCTCTTGCAACAGAAGCCGTCTGTTGCACTGGTGCAGCAAACGGGCTAAGCGGCGGGGCTACAATCATTCTTATGAAGTACAAACACATTTTTTTCGACCTCGATCATACATTGTGGGACTTTGATGCCAACGCAAAAGAAACCCTCCAACACCTGCATGAAACACTAAAGCTGAACGACAGGGGTGTGGACGATTTTCAGCTCTTTCATGAAAACTACCTGAAACACAATCTGAGATTGTGGGAACATTTCCGAAAGGGTCAGATCAAAGCAGAAGAACTGCGAACGAAGCGGATGCGACTCACGCTGCTTGATTTTAAAATTGCAGATGAAGAACTGGCAAAAGAAATGGGTGATATTTTCTTACAGTTGCTGCCCACCCGAACCCTTCTCTTTCCCCATGCAAAGGAGGTGCTCCAGTACCTCACAGACAGGCAATACGGTCTTCACCTGATCACTAACGGATTTGAAAAAACGCAGCACAGCAAACTGGCTACTTCAGGACTGAATGTTTTCTTTAAAGAAGTGATCACTTCTGAACGTAGTAATAGTATGAAGCCACAGAAAGAAATTTTTGAGTATGCACTGGCCTCTGCGGGTGCCCAGGTTTCGGAAAGCATTATGATAGGCGACGCCCAGGATATTGACATTGCAGGTGCCATCAATGCAGGGATGGACCAGGTGCACACAAATTACACTAACGAAGTGCAGCACGTGAAGCCTACCTATACGGTTACCAGCTTGAGACAGCTACAGGAGATATTCTAAATAAAAAAGCCTCTCGACAGAAAGGCTTAAAAAGTTTTTACATAAAGAGGCAGGAGGTTTTGTCGCGCGTGCAGGATTTCTTCTGCTCCGCCTTCTTTGCCTTCACCACTTTTTTCTCAGGCTCTTTGTTGGCTAACACTGTTGCCGTAACGGCGGCAGTGGTCAGCAACCCCAGGGCCAAAACCAGCGAGTATTTTTTCATATTAAAAAGTTTGTTCTTCTAAGATACTTAAAATCCAGACTTTCCGCTCACCGTTTACCATTTTCCCAGGATGGTAACACCCCCTTTTACCTTCTGGTTGATTTTAACGTCAATTTCTGCATTAAGTGGCAGCAAGAGATCTACGCGGGAGCCGAACTTGATAAACCCCATTTCTGCACCCTGTTGTACATGGTCGCCGGGCTTCAGGTAGTTCACAATACGCTTGGCCAAAGCCCCGGCAATTTGCTTCACCAGCATTTCTTTCCCATGCTGCCTGTAAACCACCGAGTGGCGTTCGTTATCTGTTGAAGACTTAGGATGCCAGGCTACCAGGTATTTTCCTTTGTGATACTTACTGTAGGCCACCTCACCGGTTACCGGGTTGCGGTTAACGTGGACATTCAACGGGCTCATAAAAATCGAAAGCTGCAGTCGCTTGTCAGAAAAGTACTCGTCGGCCTGCACTTCTTCAATCACCACTACTGTTCCATCACAGGGGGCTACGATAAAATCTTCGCCATTTGCATAAGACCTTGCCGGAATCCGGAAAAACGACACGATGAAAACGAGCAGCCCCAGCGAGAGTAAAGGAATGACCCAGACAGCAGAAGGATAGCGTGGTATAATGGTATAGTATACAATCAGGTTAATAACTACAAGCACCACAATGCTGACAATAATACTTCCGTACCCTTCTTTATGAATTTTCATTTCTCTGTTCTAGTCGGCAAAATTAACAATAGTACGGCGGGAACAAAGGCAAACAAATCATTTAACCTTTTTGTAATCCATACAAATCCAATTGAAACCAGACAGCTGCCCGTAACGTTCTGCGCGTATTCCGGGGCATCCTTTCGAGCACTGCTGCTTCAGAATACCAGCACTGCATACAACCACACAGGCGTATTTGCCAGCAGTAGTGAATCAAACCTGTCGAGAAAGCCCCCATGCCCCGGAAGCAGGGTGCCACTATCTTTTACTCCTGCCATCCGTTTGAGCTTACTCTCCAGGAGGTCGCCGGCAGTACCTGCTACACAGGCAATGGCCGCAATAGCAGCGGTATGTATTACTGGCAGCCGTGCGGTGAGCCATGCAATCACACACATCACAACTACCGCTATAACAGCACCACCTATCGTACCCTCCCAGGTTTTTTTCGGGGAAATAGCCGAGAGCGGCGTTTTACCAATAAGCGACCCTACAATGTAGGCACCCGTGTCGTTCACCCAGAGCGTAAATATGGCAAGCAGCGGTATAGTGGCACTCAATGTATAGTGGTCCTCGTTCCAGTGGCTGCGCAGGAAGATGAGCAAACTAAAGCTAAGGGAGATGTAAAGCAAACCAAAAATGGAGTAGCCTGCATTGGAAATTGAGAAGCTTCGCAAGGGCAGTGCCACTACCAGCGGTAGCACAAACAAACTTACCAGTAAACCCCACCAGCCGAGTTGAGTAAGTGTCAGGGCACCGGCGTGTAATTCATTGTTTGTGAAAAAAAGCATCAGGCACCATCCGCCGAGCATCATAGCTCCCCGGTGAAGGACGGTGGTCTTCTTGTATCCGGGCGCTATTCTATCTACCAGTTGCTGGTATTCTATCCAGCAACCAAAATGCACCAGGGAGAACAGGAAAAAGAAGGACCAATAGTTTAAGAACAAGCCTCCTGCCATCACGGCAACGAATACAACTGCAGTTATCGCGCGGGTTCTAAAGGTGCGCAGGTTCAATGCCATGCTTAGAAATGTATTTCTTTTTCAGTTACCCCGCTATCATCATCAGA
Organism: Chitinophagaceae bacterium; assembly: GCA_041745695.1. Taxonomy (GTDB): domain Bacteria; phylum Bacteroidota; class Bacteroidia; order Chitinophagales; family Chitinophagaceae; genus Flavisolibacter. Next base: position 5,454 of record JBGTIL010000447.1, read on the forward strand.
ATAGTGTGCCGCGTAGGAAACAGTTGTATTTTTCTTCATCCACCAGATCAACAAACCTGCTACAACTGCGCTAGCAATCGCCGCTATGCCCAGGTAGGAAGCGCTAATCATGGGCGCCTCGGGCGTCTGTAACTTCTGTGGATCAAAATAAATCAACATGATAATAAAGGCGTCATATACAAAGTGGGCTGCAATAGCTGTCCACAGACTTCCACTGTACCAAAAAATGGCACCCAGCACCATACCGAGCAGCAAGCGTGGAAGGAAGCCAAAAAACTGAAAATGAAAAAAAGAAAAAAAGAAGGCGGCCACTATGATGCCCGCCCAGGGACTGCGGGTGCCCCTGATGAACAGCCTTTGCAACACGCCCCTGAAAAAGAGCTCTTCGCCCACAGCAGCAAAACCAGCAATGAAAACCAGGTTCAGTATGAGGTGACTAACAGTTCCCTTGCGCAGCAGGAACTGCACTGTCTGTAAAGCATCCTCTTCCATCGTTTGCGCCCACACCTGGAGGTCTTTTCCAAAGTTGGCAGAACGGTTAAGCATACCGGTATACTCAACTAAGGGAATCGCAATAAGAAGTATGGCAACCGCCACAACCCAGTAGCCTGGCTTCACCGGGGCTCTTAAACCGAGGTAATGTGCTGGTTCCGGGTCTGAGAAATATGCAAACAAGAGTGGAGGAATAACGAACAAACCAAGAAACTGCAGCAACAACATGCTCCTCAGGATTGTAAGCGCTTTCGGATTGGTATTGAAAGACGAAGGGTCGCCCATTTCAACCAGGCTGACACCCGTAATGCCCGACAGCACACTGCTGCCTATCAACAATACCGTCATAAAAACGCCCAGGGCCAAAGCCAGAAACAGCAACAACTGCATCCATATGGGTTTTGTTTTAAGATATGTTTGCATGATCCTCGCTCTCTTAAGTGTAAATTTGACCCCCGAAGATAGGTCGCTAATAAACTTCATCCCCTGGTAAAAATTGACAACATAACGCTCCCCGATTTCCCGCTGCTGCTGGCACCGATGGAAGACGTTTCTGATCCGCCTTTTCGTGCTGTATGCAAGGAAGCCGGTGCCGATCTGATGTATACAGAATTTATTTCAAGTGAGGGCTTGATACGTGATGCGATCAAGAGCAGGCGCAAGCTGGACATCTTCGATTATGAGCGACCTGTAGGCATCCAGATCTTTGGAGGTGACGAAGAAAGCCTCTCGCTGGCAGCACGCATTGTTGAAGTCACCAACCCCGATCTACTAGACATCAACTTTGGATGCCCGGTAAAAAAAGTCGCCTGTCGCGGTGCTGGTGCCGGTGTACTAAAAGACCTCGACCTGATGGTTCGGCTCACCAAGGCGGTAGTAGACAGCACATCTTTACCTGTTACCGTAAAAACCCGTCTTGGGTGGGATGAAGGAACAAAAAACATCGAGGAAGTGGCAGAACGCCTGCAGGACGTAGGCATTAAAGCGCTTGCTATACACGGTCGCACGCGGATGCAGATGTATAAAGGTGAAGCCGACTGGACGCTAATAGGCAAGGTTGCCAACAACCCCCGGATCCATATTCCCATATTTGGTAACGGCGATATAGACGGACCACAAAAAGCCCTTGAATATTACAACCGCTACGGTGTAGACGGTATCATGATAGGACGGGCCGCCATCGGTTACCCCTGGATCTTCAGGGAAATCAAACATTTCATCGCCACAGGCGAGCACCTGCCTCCACCCACTATCGAAGAAAGAGTGAGCGTGGCGCGGTCCCACCTGCACAAAAGTGTTGCCTGGAAAGGCCTGGTGGTAGGTATTAATGAAATGCGCAGGCACTATACCAATTATTTAAAAGGCATGCCGAACATCAAGGAGTACCGTGCCCGCCTGGTAACGTTGTGTACTGTAGAAGAAATAGATATGGTGCTGGATGAAGTGGCGGTGGCTTATGCCGGGTATGCGTTTGAAAAAGCGCCCATTGAACTGATCAACTACCATGAAAACTGTCCTGTGTGACACTGCTTCATGTTACAGGTCGAAATTCCTTGCTCTTGCTTTTCTCACTTTACAGCAACAGTAAAACTAATATCTGTTCATAGTACCGGGTTAGCTTTCAGAAGTGAGTCTATTTCTTCTGGTATGAAAAATACCGATCCGTTTTCCAAATATTGATCGAATTAACAGCTTTATATTTCTTGTCCGCATTTCGTTGAAAAGCATTGTCGAAATCTATCCCTACAATGAAATGCTTTTTTTGGTGGTGAAGTGATCCCAATCACCTTTTGGCAAAGTCCCCCTGCTCCTTTTGCCAACAAAAGTAATTCCACTCACCGGCTTTTTTGACCTCACCGTATCAATATATAATCTGGCTATCTCAACCAGGTTTTGTACAGTATACAACCCATCTCTATAATTAGAAATTACCAGGTAATCACTGAAGGTATAATATTCATTGATGCCTTTCTCATCACGATAATAATAACGGACGTTATGTTCTGACTTATCTGCATCAACGTCACACGCACCCAAAGAAAGCAAAATAGCCAGTAAGAATAGTACACTCGTCACAATCCTTTTTTCGTTTAAAAAATGTTATGCAACCGTTCGATTCCATTGATCATGCTCTCATAAAAAACAATCAATTAGATACGAACTTCAAACCCACGACGGAAATGATCAGGGTTGTGATGAAGAACAACCGCCAGAAGTCAGCAGGCTCCTTAAAAAACACAATGCCTACCAGCACCGTCCCTACGGCGCCAATGCCTGTCCACACGGCATAGGCAGTTCCAATGGGCAATGACAGTGTAGCCCTGTACAACAGGAACATACTGATAGCAGCAAGAATGCAAAACCCGGCCATCCAGCCTATCCACGAACTACCTGTCGCGCCTTTTGCTTTTCCCAGGCAGGCAGCAAATGCTACCTCAAACAGTCCGGCAATGATCAATAAAATCCAGTTCATGATTGGCTTATTAAGATGAGGCAATACACTCCAGGGTTTCAGCTATTGATGGCTCTTAGAACTTCTACCTTTACAGGAGACACAGAGGGATCGAAATAGTGGGTCAGGGTACCTTCTTCGTTCACCAGGTATTTGGAAAAGTTCCAGCTTGGCTGTTTGTTGTTCCACCCATTGCGCCCTTTGCTGGTAAGCCATTGGTAAACGCTGTGCTGCCCGGTATTTTTAATGACAACCGATTTTTTTGCCAGGGGAAAACTGGTTCCAAAGTTTACGCTGCAAAACGCCTGTATCTCCTCGTTGGTGCCTTGTTCCTGCTCACCAAAATCGTTTGCCGGGAAACCCAATACCACTACTTTGTCGCCGGAATGCTGGTGCAGCTGCTGGAGTTCGGCGTATTGTGCTGTATAGCCACAGTCAGAGGCTGTGTTAACAAACAGCATTTTCTGCCCTTTGAATTGCGAGAGGTTAATCCTGGTTCCTGCACCTGTTTCAAACTGGAGGTCATATATGGATTCTGGAGGACGGTTGCCTTTTTCATTATATATAATCCTGGTGTTTTTTCCAGCCATTTTGGTAATCGCTATCCAGGCCGGGTAAAGCGTTTTTAAAACTTTTTGCTTTAACGTCATCTCTACTGTTTAGAATAAACTATCGGCAAAGGTGCGACTTCTGCCCTAACCCCGGCAAATCAATCTTATAGCGGGGTAGATTCTACGTAAAAAAGGAAGTGTTTGTACCATTGTATCCCGTACTGATTGGTAGTTTCTTGCATAATGAATAATTGCCAGAAATGGCGTCAAAAAGTACTACTCAGGAAGTCCTGTTTCTAGAGTCATAAAATGCTCACCAAAACCAACCCTATGAAAAAATTTTACCCTTACCTTATATTCCTTCTAAGCTCCCTATTGGTAGCTATGCCGGATGCTGTGTGGGCACAGCCCTGCAGCAACCTGCAGTTTACTTCAGTTGGAATGGAGTCGCGTTGTACTTCCACAGGTTCTATTGTGGTTACGGCTAGCGGCGGCTCTGGCAACTACAACTATAAAGCGGTTGGCCCCCTTACCACTCCCTTCACTTCTTCGTCTACAATTACCGGATTACGACCTGGCTTTTACCAGGTTGTTGTGAAAGACGTTGTCTCCGGCTGCGAAACAGCCCGCGACAGTGTAGAAGTTACCGGTACCTACAGTGACCCCCGGTTTGGATTGAACAAGACAAATGTTTCCTGTCTCGGAAACGATGGCACCATTACAGCCAACAGCCTGCAGTTTGGGCGCAATCCTTTCACCTATAGCATAATCGCTCCTTCCCCTGCAGGAGTTGGACTTACCAACAGAACCGGTGCATTTGTTAACCTGATTGCCGGTGAATATTACATCCAGTTGCGCGACTCCTGCGGAGGAATCCAGGTGCGCCGTGCTACAGTAGAAGCCTACAGCTGGTGGTTTGAGTCAGTAACAGTAACCAAAGTGGGCTGCGACAGTGCCAGTGCCCTGATTATACTGAAAGACAATAAAGGCAACGCCAGCAATTCGGGTACGTCGTTTAACGAATTTCTATACGGTGTGGTACGTTCCGCGGGCGACACGAGCTGGTACCCCACAGGTAGTTTCCGTTTCTTCCTCGGCAAGAGGCGCTCTGTAACTATCATAGCCAAAGACGACTGCGGAAACATCCACACCACTATCTGGAATGTTCCCCCATCCCTTATCCCCTCAGGTGGCTCGGTAAACATTGGCAGCTATGCCTGTAATTTGTTTTCTGCAAACATTGCTGGCACACAGAACCTGACCGCACCTCAATACTGCCTGTATAACAGTACCAATACCCTGATAAAATGCAACACCACCGGGATCTTCGACAGCCTGGCATATGGCAGCTATTGCATACAGATCAGAGATGCCTGCTACGATACCACCATCACTAGGTGCTTTTCAGCAGCCCGCCCTTCACCAGCCATAGGAACTATCGTAGCTGTTTCCGCGCAAACATGCGCCTCCTTCACTGCCAGCATACAGGGTCAGACAAACCTGACCACACCAACCTATTGCCTGTACAACAATGCCAACAGCCTGATAAGCTGCAACAACACGGGTGTGTTTCCTAATTTGCGTTATGGCAGTTACTGCATTAAAACCGAAGACCAGTGCACCGATACAATCATAACCAGGTGTTTTACAGCAGCACGTCCGGTGCCTGTTTTGAATACGCCTGCGATAAGTGGAAGTACCTGCGGCACATTTAATGTATCCGGCTCCGGCACCGGTTTAAACAACCCCATTTTTTGCATATACAACAGCGCAGGCGTTTTGATCCGTTGCGACAGTACCGGAACTTTCACTGGCTTACCTCATGGGAGCTATTGTATGAGAGCGATCTCCTGCGGAGACACTACCGCATCCCGCTGCTTCACCAGTGGCCCCCCGGTACCATCAGTAGCTGCGGCCGTGCAGATATCCAACCGCACCTGTACCAGCTTTTCTGCAGCTATTACGGGAGGCGTAAACCTAACGGCACCACGGTACTGCCTTTTTGATAGCCGTAATGTGCAGGTGAGCTGCAATAACACCGGCGTTTTCAACAACCTTAATTACGGATCTTATTGCATACAGGTGAAAGACAGCTGCACAGACAGTACGATTGTAAGATGCTTCACAGAAGCAAGGGCTATTCCTACAATTAATGGAACCATTGAGCAATCCAATTCAACCTGCTCTACATTTACGGCACGTGTAACCGGCAACAATCTAACCGCACCTCAATATTGCCTGTATAATAGCCGCAACCAATTGGTTCGATGCAACACCACGGGAATCTTCGACAGCCTTCCATACGATCGTTATTGCGTGAATATAGATGATGCCTGTGGGGAGTCGTTCCGTGTATGCCAGAGGTTTGCACCCATAGGTGGCATAACCCTCTCCTCTTCCAAATCTTGCAGTGTCGGCAAAGCAAATGTCAACGTGCAATTTTTGAGTGGCAATGCGCCCTATACGGTAACAATCACTCATCCAAACGGAAGTACCGTATTCTCACAAACAACGTCTTCTAACCCTATTAGTGCACTCCTTCCTTCTTTACCTTCAGGTTTAACTTATAAGATACTGGGGCGGGATGGCTGCGGCAGATTCGATACGGCTTCGATAGTGCCTGATGCTACCCTGGTTACAAAATCAATCACAGCTGTATCTAAATGCCCGAGCTCCATGTGGGCTAATGGTTCTGGCGACCTTTCTGTAACCACCACTACCAATCTGTATACGTTCCGTCCGGGCATTATTAAAAAAGATGGCAACAGCTTCACACGCAGTTACTCATCTAACTCCGGCAACAATTACTTATTCAACGACCTTGAACCTGCCACCTATATTGTTGAATATACCCTGGCCAGCTGCAATGTAAAAATGTACGACACGTTTGCCCTGCAGCCTTATCGCTACCCCACGCAGGGTCAGTCGGCGATATACCAGTGCGACAATAGCAATTTCAGTTTGGGTGCCGACGTATCCGGTGGTGCCAGCCCTTATGCTTACCAGATCATAGGTTCCATGCCCGACACGCCGGGCATTACCACCCCACTGCAAACCAGCCCCATTTTTTCCATTAACAACGGAACAAAATACTCACTTGTAAGGTTGCGGACCATCGATGGTTGTGGTAACGCTACGCTCAGCGATCTAAGCGTCCTACCGCTGCAAAACATGTCTATCACGGCTTCCAGCCAGTGCTATTTCGATGAAGTTACCCTGTCGGTACAACCCATCGCCAATGCAACCTACGAATGGTTCAAAAAGAGAGAAGCCCGGGACAGCACGCTTGTTGGAACCGGAGCCTCTTATACCATACCTTTTTTCGAGCAGGAACACACTGCCACGTATGTGAATAAGGTTACAGTTAACAATGGCTGCCTGAAGCGTTTGTCTTACTTCAACCTTGCAGAGAACTGCGACCGCGTGGTGCTGCCGGGTACCATAAGCTTATCGGGTAAAAAAGAAGCACATTCAAACCAGCTCAGCTGGACTGTTGCAGACGAAAGAGATATAGAAACCTACGGAATTGAACTTAGGGCAGCAAATGCAGCTGGTTACAAAGTACTGGGCAACCTGCAGAGTAAGAAAGTAAACCTGGGTTCAGATTACACATTCACAGACCCCAGCCCGGGCGCAGGAAATAATCTGTACCGCCTCAAAATATTGCATAAAAACGGGAAGGTTTCCTACAGCAATATCATCCGCCTCACTAACGAAGCACAGAAAAACATAGTATTCCCCAATCCTGCCAATGATGTGGTTTCAATATCCATCAGGGGTGAGCAACTGTCGGACTATGACGTGTATGTAATGAGCACCGGCGGACAGGTATTGTACGAAATGCATCCGAAAGGTATCCTGTATACAACGTTGCAGTACAAACGAAAAAACCTCCCTCCGGGTCTCTACCTGATCCGTATTAGAAATACCACCACGGGAGTGTCGGAATACCACAAACTAATCTTCCGTTGATCTGATTAATCTTTACAAAAGAGGCTGCCTTTTTCGGCAGCCTCTTTTTATTTCATAAATCGTTTAAAGAGGTTCAGTTTCCCCTTGAAGGAAGGGTATTTGAAAGAAGGATCGAACCAGGTGGGCGTTTTTAAAATGCTTTTTTTATGACTAAAAGTGTTGAAAGAATACTTTCCATGGTAAGCACCGATGCCGCTATTGCCCCGACCGCCAAATGGCAGGTTATGATTAGTTAGATGCAAGCCAGCATTATTAATACAGCCGCCACCGAAAGGAATTGTGGTTGTCCATTTTTTTGCTTTCGCAGCACTGCCGGTAAACACATACAATGCAAGCGGGTTTTTGTTTTTATGTATGGTGTCATATACTTCCGCTTCGTTGTTCCAGGTGAACATTGGCAACAGGGGGCCGAAGATCTCCTCTTTCATGATGGCAGCATCGGGTGAGATATTCTCCAGCAGGGTTGGCGAGATGGTCTTCTGTTCGTGGTCGACGTTACCGCCAAAAATAATATCTCCCTCCTGCAGGTAGTGCTCAAGCCTATCGAATGCCTGTGCACTGATCAACTTCCCCGAATGGTAGTCGTCTGCAACATAGTAATCGTGAATCCTCTTTGAGAGTTCTTTTAAAAATGCTGCTCTTACGTCGCTATGCACCAACAGGTAATCAGGAGCCACACACATCTGGCCTGCGTTGCTGAATTTTATAAAGGCGATGCGTTTTGCGGCAACTTTAATGTTTGCGTCACGTTCAATGATACAAGGGCTTTTGCCACCCAGTTCCAGCGTTACAGGCACCAGCTTCTTTGCCGCCATTTCGTACACAAGCCTTCCAACCTCGGTGCTACCCGTATAAAACACATGGTCAAACCGGAACAGGTTCATCATACCGGGGATCACCTCGCTGCCTGCACCTTGTATCACTTTCACACAATGATCCGGAAATGTGTCTTCTATCATTTGCTGTAGTACCCGTGCCGTGGCAGGTGCAAGCTCACTGGGTTTAAGCACTACACAATTCCCTGCTGCAAGCGCACCCACCAATGGCGCCAGTAACAATTGCAAAGGATAATTCCAGGGACCAATAACAAGCACAACCCCCATGGGTTCCGACAGGATATAGCTCTTGCCGGGAAGGTTGATGACGTTCGTGGCAACGCGCTGGGGAGCCATCCACTTTTGTAAATTTTTCAACGCAAAATTTATTTCTGCAATCGTGAAACCGATCTCGGTGATCCACGCTTCTTCCTTGTTTTTCTTCAGATCAGTATACAAAGCTTCATACAGCAATTCTTCATGGCTATAAAGCGCATTTTTTAAATTAGTAAGCTGCTGCCTGCGCCAGCTGTAATCTTTTGTGGCACCGGTTGCATGCCATTGCCGCATTTGATCAAGGTGTGCAACGAGTAATGGTGCC
>JBGTIL010000448.1:0-1891 GCA_041745695.1 Chitinophagaceae bacterium
CTCGGATGCACTTACCATACTTGAAAATATGGAGCACCGTGGGGCCTGCGGCTGCGAGAACAACTCCGGAGATGGCGCTGGTATCATGTTCCAGATTCCACACGAATTTTTCTTCGATGAATGCAGCAAACTGGGCGTACACCTTCCACCCTATGGTAAATATGCTGTTGCCGTAGTATTCTTCCCGAGAGATATCCGGCTGAAAGAAGAATGCCGCGACATTTTCAACCGCTGCGCTGAAAAGATCGGCATTGACATAGCGCTTTACCGGAAAGTTCCAGTGAATGCAGAAGACATTGGCAAAACAGCTCTTTCTGTAGAGCCCGAAATAGAACACGTTATCCTCACCTGCCCCGATCATATTAATGATCCTGAAGCCTTTGAACGAAAATTGTTTCTGCTCCGTAACTACGCCTCACATACAATTACCAGTACTGTTAAGAAAGACGAGATTGGTTTCTATATCGCCTCCATGTCTTATAAGACCATTGTATACAAAGGGCAGCTTACCAGCACCCAGCTCCGTACCTACTACCCCGACCTCCGCAATAAAAGACTCGTATCCGCCTTCGGTCTTGTTCACTCCCGTTTTGCTACCAACACCTTCCCTTCCTGGAAGCTGGCTCAGCCGTTTCGTTATATGGCGCACAACGGTGAGATCAACACCCTGCAGGGGAATCTAAACTGGTTAAAAACAAGCGAAAAGAATTTTACGTCCTCTTACTTTTCCAGGGAGGAAATGGATATGCTCCTGCCTATCATCACCGGCAACCAGTCGGACTCTGCCTGCCTCGATAATATGATTGAGCTGCTTACACTCTGCGGGCGGTCGCTCCCCCATGTTATGATGATGCTCATTCCGGAAGCCTGGGATGACAACGACCTGATGGACCCGGTGAAAAAAGCTTTCTACGAATTTCACGCCTCTCATATGGAACCCTGGGACGGCCCGGCTTCCATCTCCTTTACCAACGGGAAAGTTATTGGCGCCACGCTCGACCGCAACGGTCTGCGCCCTTCACGCTACTGTGTAACCACAGACGACCGGGTGATCATGGCTTCTGAAACAGGCGTGCTTCCCGTAGACCCCAGCCTCATTAAAGAAAAAGGAAGACTACAGCCAGGAAAAATGTTCGTGGTTGATTTGGAACAAGGCAGGATCATCAGCGATGATGAATTAAAGGGAACGATCTGTGCACAAAAGCCTTACGCCGACTGGCTCAACAGGTACAAGATCAGGTTGGAAGAATTGCCCGAACCACGCGTATTATTTACAGACCTGGAGCCCGACCAGATATTTAAATACCAGAAAGCATTTGGTTATACCACAGAGGATATCGATGCGATCCTGACTCCCATGGTATTGGAAGGTAAAGAACCCATCGGGTCGATGGGCTCAGACGTTCCACTGGCCGTGCTGAGCGACGAGCCGCAACATTTCAGCAGCTATTTCAAGCAACTTTTTGCGCAGGTCACCAACCCTCCGATCGACCCCATCCGCGAAAGAATGGTGATGTCGCTGGCAACATTCGTTGGCAACAACGGCAACCTTTTATTTGAAGATCCGCTTGCCTGTCACTGTGTGGCACTCAAACATCCTGTACTCACTAACCATGAACTGGAGAAAATAAGAAGCATCGACACGGGTATCTTCCAGGCAAAAACACTGCAGACTTATTTTCGTGCCGATGGAAAACCCGGATCGCTTCGCAAAGCGCTCGACCGGCTCTGTCGCTACGCGGTAGACGCAGTGGAAGATGGATTTGAGGTGCTGATTTTATCAGACCGGGCCATAGATTCAGACCATGCTCCTATACCCACGCTCCTGGCTACGGCTGCAGTGCACCACCACCTCATACGTAAAGGTTACAGAGGCCAGGTAGGCTTGGTA
>JBGTIL010000449.1:0-5377 GCA_041745695.1 Chitinophagaceae bacterium
ATGGTGATGCTCACTAAACGCAAGGGCACCCGCCAATTGCGCAATGAAAATGGTCGATCAATTTTTAACCCGGAACCCATAAGAGAAACCAGCACTATCGTTTCTGTAAGCCTTACCGTGACTGTGTTTTTAGAAATAGGATCTGGTAAGGGAAGGAAATCACCAGTTGTTGCAAATAAGATAGCACCAACTGCGACATACAAAATGCTGTATGAAATTTTTGTGACTTTTGTAAATGCTGGCATCCATGCCATACCAAGCGCTGCCAGTCCTATAACTATGAGGATTAGGATGTAAGAGTCCAATTATTTTTACGGATTAGCTTACAACAACTGTACCCCTCCGTGGAAGAGAAGGTGGGCCTCTTTTTTCACTGCTCCTTGATCTATCAAGGAAGCATAGATCCCGCTAATGCTTAAACATTTGGTTTGCGCTTAAACAGTTTCAAATACTCTCGATTTTTATATTGAATACTTCTATCCCAGTGTAATTTTTCGTGCATCATCCAGGCGGAGCATTTTTTAAAAATCATTTATTTGTAACGCGTCGGTGAGAAAAATAATTTTGTAGTGTATGTTTGTCTTAATAGCTTAATAGGCCTATGACGAATGATTTTTGTCATCAGGCTTTTTCAAAAATTTATTTTATCAAAAAATAGCTCAAACTTTAAGTACACATATCCGGCAAGAATTTGCCCAACAAGCCAGAGTGCTACCATAGGTACTTTTTTTCCAAAACACACCTGGCAGGTTTAGCTAATAAAAATGCGATTGTAAAGCATGTAATTAATTGAGCTACACTTGATATTTTTTGGTGTAAAAGAAACCAATGCTTAGTGCACACAGGACAATACCTGCTACATTTGAATGGTAACAAAAACACCAGTAAACAATATTGAACTCCCTTTGCTACATTCTTCTCCTCCTGATGAACGAGAGCCGTTTAACTCAGGATTTTATTAATTGTAACCTATCAACTACCCGATGATTAAAGCGACCTGTGCAATAATAATCCCTCCGAGGGCAAACTTTAACGTAAGAACACTTGTGCTGTTGCCTTATGTTAGAAACATTTGGGGAAGAGCGTCACAAGAATTTGTTGTTGAAAGAGAAGTACAAATTACTCCAAAATAGTTGCAGGATGGTAAACGGAAAGCATGACAGGCATACTTTTTATTGCTTATAGACATTGACAAAACAACGCCCTCTAAAATTTTTTAATCTGTATCGTTTCTCTTTTTTTTGTACATGAATCCCTAAAATAAGATGACAGAATTCCATCCGAATTACAACACTACCAAGAGCAAAGAAGAAAGGTACGCAGAAGATAATTTTGTAAATCCATTGCCACGGGCAGTAGTTCGATCAAATACACCAGTGCTGCTTGATGGCCAATGGAAATTTTCTATAGATACAAACGATGAAGGACTTCGGGCGAGCTGGTATCAGAAGCATGAATATTCCGATATTGCTGAATGGCCCGGCTCGATTGAACAGCATATTGCCTCTGCAAAAGGAGATAAAGAAAAGGGTGCATGGAAAGACAAAGTGGTGGCATGGTACGAAAGGGAATTTCCCTTACCGGAACGGGATGGAGATAGTCTATCAAATTCCCTGCTTCAGTTAACCTTTGGGGCCTGCGGTTACGAAACCCGCGTCTGGCTCAACGGCATACCTCTAAAAACCATCGAAGGCGAGGAGGTGCATGTAGGTGAGTATACGTCGTTTTCGTATGAGCTTCCGGAAGAAATATTACAACCCACCAACAGGCTTACGGTAAGGATAGAGGACACGATGAGTGCAGACATCCCACGGGGCAAGCAGGAGTCACATGTGTATAAGCGGGGCGGCATTTGGTACCAAACTTACACTGGTGCCGTGAGAAGCATATGGATTGAAACTGTTGAACGCAATAGGCTGCGTTCCCGTGTGGGTATCATCTCCATTGTAGAAGATAACCTCGTACGTTTTAATCTTACTACGCGTATACACGACTCCGGTAATTATACTATTCGACTAAATGTATATAAACGTAACCAGGAATCTCAAGACCCTATAGCAGTAGATGATTATAATCTATGGCTTGATGAGGGACAAAGGGCTCAAAGACTGGTGCTGGCTATCCCTGATGCGCAACTATGGTCGCCAGAAGAGCCGCATTTATATCGCCTGATGGCTCAGTTAATTGATGAAAATAATTATTCTTCCGAGATAGAAACATTTTTTGGACTTCGTAAGATAGAAGCCCGTGGCTGCTTCATTTACCTCAATAACAAACCGGTTTATCTTGATGGCATTTTATACCAGCCTGGAGAAGCAACTTATGAGGAAATTAAGTTGCACATGAAGGCTATGAAGGATTTGGGTTGCAACCTGGTACGGATACACATTGCCGGAGTAGATCCGAGGATCTATAACCTTGCAGATAAAATGGGCATGCTCCTTTGGGTGGAAGTGCCCAGCCCGCACCGATCCAGCCCTGAAAGCCGTTCTAATCACAAGGATGAACTACTGCGTATGCTTTCCCTTATTGAAACACATCCCTCTGTGGTGATCTGGAGCTTGTATAATGAAGATTGGGGGATTCAGGATATAGCTACAAATCTGGAAACCCGGCAGTACATTATGGATATGTATCATTATATGCAAATAAATCATCCGCAGTTTTTGGTGGTGGACAATGATGGATGGCAGCACATATCGTATGAAGGCCGTCTTAAGTCTGACTTGTTAAGTGTGCATCTATATACACCAGAAATTACGAGGTGGAAAGAACTTTTAGATCGTCTGGTGAGCGGGCAACTGTTGGGCGTGGCGGCTTTTCCTCTTGTTGTTGGAGATCCTTTTTTTTACAAAAGACAGGTTCCGATAGTGGTTAGTGAATGGGGCGGTTTTGGGTTCGCGGATTACGGCGGTCCTAAAGATTCGGAGTCAAGAACGGAACAAATTCAATTGTATAAAGCAGAATTAAGAAAGAGACCCATTGCTGGAGATGTGTATACCCAGGCCACCAATATTGAGGATGAAAGAAATGGCTTAATAGATGCTGGTACAGGCGAACTAAAAGTACCGCCCGGGTTGCTCAATACAAGGGGTGATTAACAGGAGCGGCAATCAATTTCTATAGTATTCCATTTTAAATTTACACTAATAGCACTGCCATGAAAGCTGTTTTAATTTAAAAGCTTTTGGCTTTGTAGCAGGTAATAATAGAGACAGGATAAATGTAATAATGACATAAGCAAGTAGGGGTTTTTTTGGTTGATGGTAGAAAGCGGTTGAGGAAGGGACGCCCCCGGCAAGGACTGTCGTTTATGGGCTTCGAACTCAGCGTTATTTGTCGTACCATTAGATTAAATGGTGCCCCACTCAGTTTTAGTAAGCTTGAATGTAGTGGTGATTTGTTTTCTCTGTTTATGATAGGTCGGCCTGATGATTAGAGGAGACGTTCCATGTTAGTCCTCCCTGGCTGTATTTAACCAAAACAACATGTGGAGCTGTGTACCCATGTGAATTATAGTTTATGAATTATGATTCCTCTGCAGGTGCAAGTATAGTACTCCCAGTATTTGAGACCATTCGGACTACTTCTTAAATTCTAAATGGGTCAACTGTACTGAGTGATTTTTCATATCTCATCTTGGGTGTTACCTAGTCGACAGCATTTTGTGAAATTTGATAGCAAAGCATTCCAAAGCGGAACGTATTATTATACTCTTGAAGTCAATACCACAAGACTGACAAATAAAATGGTCATTTTAAAATAAGCAATGAAATCAATAATCTCGTTATTTGTCTTGGTTTGCATTTCAGTTTCTGGTCGATCACAAGTGGTTTTAGAGACGCTCCGGGATCGACCAGAGACAAAATATTTAAGAGCATACGGCGACAGATTTTTTAATCAACAGAAGTCTGAATATTACTTTATTATAGACGATGGTCAAAAGGATATTGAAAGCTCTGTGGACTCTCTCATCCGCAACTTACCCATTCAGGATTCCTCAAGTTATTTAGGTTATAGAAAAGGTGGGAAAGTCTCCTTCAACTCACCTGTGGATTTTCTGACAATTATGTATCACTACGGCTGGGAATTGGTGTTTGATCAGTCAGTACAGGCTATAGAAAACTCTGATGGATCACCTGCATCAAATTATCGGAGGAATAAGATAAACGTATTCGTTTTAAAACGAAAGGATCAATAATGGCTCCAGAGGGCATTTGAAAATGTAGGTAAGCTCATTACGAGGGCTGATACATGCTCTTGATGAACAGAACAGCCTAAAGATTTTTCAGCCTGTTTATTTTCTGGCTAACACAGGTGGAAGCCTTCAATAATCGTGGCGCTTAAGCAGGACGGTGCGTTGTCTTCGACCGTCACCTTAAAAAACCCACAAACTCGGAAGGCAGGGGACAGATTTTTCAGCTCTTGGGGGGCAGCATCCCGTAGACAAGGTGATACGTAGACTCCGTATTCATCATTATAAACCTGGGGCGCGTGTGTGTGTAGTGGTGAGTTAGGAGCATCTGTTCAGGTAATACGGTACGCAGCAGGGTTAAAAGAATGAACACTTTAAATTTGACCAACAATTCGACGTGCCATTTGTCATTGACATAAACGAATTCACAGTATGATTGTCAATTATAAAGAGAATGGATGGGAAGTGGTCACTCAAAGGGCACATGGCATAGTTGCTGCGCAGCTTGCGTTTTACTGGCGAACGAAAGATAGGCCGGAACGATGGTTAGAAACTATCCTTGCGATTGCTGAGCATGATGACGCAGAGAATGAATTAGATGGTGAAAACCTGCTCACGGAGGCAGGTGGACCGCTTAATTTTTCCATGAAAACCTTCGAGCTCCCTCACTGCCAGAAGTTATCTTCCCTGACATTGACCAAGAGTCGCTACATCGCTTTGCTCACTTCGTTACACACAGAATTTTTATACAGCAAGGAAAAAGGCGATAATGCAGAAGCGCGAAAATTCCTCGAAGGGCAAACCCGGTTGCAAAATAAGTGGCTCAAAGAATTGAGCATACCCAGAAAAGAAGCCTTGCGTATTTATGATCTCCTGGAGTGGTGTGATGCTTTATCGTTATTGATCTGTAAGCATGAAGTTCAGCCGGAGGAAAGGCGGACAGAGATCAGCACCGGGCCCGATAAAAAGATGTACTACTTAGTGCAATTAAATGAGGATACATTATCCGTCGATCCGTGGCCTTTTGAGGCAGTGGAATTTGTAGTGACCTATGATTATAGGGTTATTCCGCAGATTCAATTTAGCGCTTCGAAAGAATTCAGGGAAAGCTTTCTCGCTACCGACACACAGGAAAAAAGATGGAGGTTAAAAAAGCAGGCTAGTTCTAGCTCAAAAACCCGA
>JBGTIL010000450.1:0-3853 GCA_041745695.1 Chitinophagaceae bacterium
ATTCACGAAAAGGTGGCACAAGCCTCACTTTTGAGCCAGCAACATCCGGGCTGCCCTCCGATAACATCGGGACGTAGGAAACTTTGAACCAGTGGGCCATATCATCGATTTCCATAACTACCCGGAGCCCGCTATGCCGGAAGCCGCTCTTTTCGGTAGGAAGCAGGTTGTGGTGCTGGGCGAATTTGGCGGGCTGGGATTGCCGGTTGAAAACCATACCTGGCAGGACAAAAACAATTGGGGTTACCAGAGTTTCAAAACGAAGGAAGAACTACTGGAACGGTATTCAGGTTTCATAAATGATCTGCCCGACTTTATCCGGCAGGGACTGTCAGCTGCTGTATACACCCAAACAACCGACGTTGAAATAGAAACCAATGGCCTGATGACTTACGATAGAAGAGTAATAAAGATGCCCGTAGAGCAGTTAAAAATTTTGCACAGCAAACTCTATGCAATCACTGTTGCCAATCGATTGCAGTAACGATTCCCCATACTGTATGTAAATAAGCCTGCGACCGTCATCGGAGACTTATTGAAGTCATCTGGGATGAATTGTTCCATGGTTATAATTATTCCTTATCTGTGTGACACCCGCCCCGGTAGCACATGCTGCCTTATTTGTGCCCGTTTGTTTTGTTGCAAGGTTTATAAACAATACTTTTATTACAGCGCAATAAGTCGTTACCACAACTCCCTGCTATATGATGGATGCTGCTAAGGTGTTCGATCGTGATCGTTTTAAAACGCTGCTGACCGAAAGGAAGCAATGGGATATTATCATCATTGGCGGTGGTGCCACGGGGCTCGGTATCGCGCTCGACAGCGCCAGCCGCGGTTACGCAACCTTACTACTTGAACAATCCGATTTTGCAAAAGGTACCTCCAGCAGGAGTACCAAGCTGGTGCACGGTGGTGTTCGCTACCTGGCACAGGGAAGCCTGAAGATGGTGTATACCGCCCTCCGGGAAAGAGGCTTACTGTTTCGCAATGCTGCTCACCTAGTTACCAAACAACTTTTTATCATCCCCTGCTACAATTGGTTCTCTGTGGCCAAGTACCTGGTTGGACTGAAAATATATGACTGGCTTTCGAAACGTTTTAGTTTTGGTTCGTCAACATTTCTCAACAAAGCAAATGTGGAAAAACAGCTTCCGCAGCTTGCAACAGCGGGTCTGGCAGGAGGCGTTGCCTACTTCGATGGTCAATTTGACGATGCGCGTCTCGCGCTGAATATTGCGCAGACCAGTGCCGAGAAGGGCGCGGTTGTACTGAATTATTTTACGGTGACCAGCCTGATAAAAAACGACGCTGCAGTGTGTGGTGTTACCGCTGTAGATGTGGAAACCGGGGCAGCTTACGAGCTTTACGGAAGATCGGTGATCAATGCCACAGGTGTTTTTGTAGACGAAATACTTCAAATGGATATGCCCGGAAGCAGGCGCCTGGTTCAGCCCAGCCAGGGTGTGCACCTTGTAGTGCATCAATCTTTCCTGAACAGTTCGCGTGCTATCATGATCCCTGAGACCGAGGATGGGAGGGTGCTCTTCGCACTGCCCTGGCATAACCATGTGCTGCTAGGCACAACCGATACTGCACTGGAGAAACACTCGATGGAACCTCTTGCGCTGGAGACAGAGATTAATTTTATTTTAAATACCGTAAAGAAATACCTGAAAAACGCGCCGCGCAGGAGCGATGTGCTGAGTGTGTTCGCCGGGCTCCGACCGTTGGCTGCTCCTCAGGACAATGCCATCAGCACCAAAGAAATTTCACGCGACCATAAACTAATTGTCTCCGCTTCCGGCTTAATAACGATCACCGGTGGCAAGTGGACCACTTACAGAAAGATGGCCGAAGAAACGGTGGACGCTGCCGTCCGCACTGCATCGCTTCCTCCCACTTTCTGCACCACCGAAACTATTGCTATCCATGGTTGTGTTACTTCCAAGTCGAAAGGCCGTTTAGCTATCTATGGTTCCGACGAGCAATACCTCGAAGCTATGGTAGCACAGGACCCCCACCTGGGGAAGCCACTCGCAGCTGGTCTACCCTACACCGAAGTGGAGGTTGTGTGGGCTGTGAGAAAAGAAATGGCGCGAACGGTGGAAGATGTACTCGCACGTAGGTTGAGACTGCTGTTTGTAAATGCCGCCGCCGCCATATCCATCGCGCCCCGGGTTGCCCGCATCATGGCTGCAGAACTAAGACAGGACATACACTGGGAACAGCAGCAGGTTGAAAGTTTTACATTGCTTGCCAAAGGCTATCAAATAAAAAACGCCGACGATGCAGTTGAAACCCGGCTCAACGCACTAGTTTCTCATTAAACCATTTTTACTAAACGTTCATGAGCACAACCAGTTATATCTTATCACTCGACCAGGGAACAACAAGTTCCCGCGCAATTGTTTTCAACAAGGCCGGTAGCATAGTGGCAACTGCGCAAAAAGAATTCCCACAACTGTATCCCCAGCCCGGATGGGTAGAGCACAATGCTTCAGAGATATGGTCAACACAAATAAGCGTAGCGGTGGAAGCGCTGTTGAATGCTAATATTACACCTGCTGATGTAGCTGCCATAGGCATCACCAATCAAAGAGAGACCACCGTCATCTGGGATCGGGAAACAGGAACGCCAATACATAACGCTATTGTTTGGCAGGACAGGCGCACGGCAGCTTTTTGTGACAGCCTCAAGGAGCAGGGGCTGGCAGAAATGATTCAGGAGAAAACAGGACTGGTCATTGACTCCTACTTCTCTGCCACTAAGATCAGGTGGCTGTTGGATAATGTACCCGGCGCGAGGCAAAAGGCGGAAGAAGGAAAGCTTGCATTTGGAACCATCGACTCCTGGTTGATATGGAACCTCACAGCAGGACAGGTACATGCCACCGATGTTACCAACGCATCGCGCACCATGATCTACAACATCAACACGCTCGAGTGGGATGAAGCGCTGCTGGAGCTGTTTCAAATTCCGCTGGCTCTGCTGCCGGAGGTTCAATCTTCCAGTGAAGTGTACGGCGAAACAGCCGGTCGTATACTCGCTCATAAGATACCCATTGCGGGCATAGCCGGCGATCAGCAAGCTGCGCTGTTCGGGCAAATGTGTACGGAGCCAGGCATGGTGAAGAACACGTATGGTACCGGTTGCTTTATGTTGATGAACATTGGTAACAAGCCGGTAAAATCGAAAAATAAATTACTTACTACCATTGCCTGGAAGATTGGAGACGATGTGCAGTATGCACTGGAAGGCAGCATCTTCATGGCGGGAGCAGTGGTTCAATGGCTCCGCGACGGGCTTGGTATTATATCTTCTTCTGCAGAAATAGAATCCCTGGCCTTGAAAGCGGAAGACAATGGCGGGGTGTACCTCGTTCCGGCTTTCACGGGACTCGGTGCTCCGTATTGGAACCAGGATGCAAGGGGCACTATCGTGGGTATGACAAGGGGAACAACTTCAGCACACATTGCACTTGCTGCCCTGGAGAGTATCGCCTTCCAAACTATGGAAGTGCTTAGAGCAATGGAAGCAGATTCCTGTACCGCCATTCAGGAGTTGAGAGTAGATGGCGGGGCGACAGCCAATGACCTGCTGATGCAGATCCAGGCGGATGTTTTAAAAACGACTGTTGTACGGCCCGTGATCACTGAAACCACTGCCATGGGCGCAGCTTACCTCGCCGGGCTTGCCGTTGGATATTGGAAAGACATCAGCGAGATCACGGCGCAATGGCAACATCAGAAAAGCTTTCAGCCAGATGGAGCGAAGGACGCTACGAACAGGATCGGGGGATGGAAACGCGCGGTCAAAGCCACCCTGGCATGGGCAGCCCAGGAAACAGCT
>JBGTIL010000451.1:0-3785 GCA_041745695.1 Chitinophagaceae bacterium
ATGCATTTGTACCGTTGCCAGGTAGTGTCTCTGTTGGTAGAGGCTTTGCTTTAAGGTAACCGTTTGCACCTTTTCCCATTTTAAGAGCAGCTGGTTTGTTCCGTAAGCCGAACGATCAATATAGATCACCTCACTGCAGGCTGCCCGCGATGTTGTGAACTATGCCCTGTATCATATTGAAGCTGTAGACAGTCCCTGGATGTAATTGCCCGTTGATGCTGCCTGTGAAGAGCGGGTGTGCTACCTTTCACATAGCATCAGTACCACTCATACTTTATGGTCTTCAGCATGTAACTTTTGAAAAGCTAGTTTCGTTATACGAACGATTTCGTTACACATCATTAAAAAAATCTGCCATGACAAAGACGTTCCTCCACCTTGCCTTCTCTGTGCTGTTTACGCAAGCTACCTGCGCGCAAAACGACCGCGAAACCCCCGAGGGAAATGGAAATAAAGTTATCCGCGAAGTACCTGTGCAATCTTTCTCCGGTATGACGGCAAGCGGGGTCTATGAACTGAGGTTGTCGCAGGGTGATACCGAAAAAGTTACCATCGAAGCAGATGAGAATCTCCAGTATTTGTTTGAGGTAAAAACAGAAAACAACAAACTACTGATCGATACAAAAAAGCTCAAAAACTGGAGCCTGAAGAACAACCATAAAATGATTGTTCATGTGACTTTTAAAAAACTGAAGGAGATCGAATTGAGTACCGTAGGCAACGTCCGGTCTGTAGAAGGACTGGTGTTTGACGATTTGAAGCTGGAGAACAAAAGTGTAGGTAATGTTGACCTCAGGCTTACTGCAGAAAATTTGCACGTACGTAATTCCAGTGTAGGAAACATCGACCTGAAGGGCAAAGCAGAAACGGCCGTTTTTCTCAACAGCGGTGTAGGCAACCTCGATGCAGGTGATTTTGAAGTTCAAAATATGAACATCGAAAACACCGGTGTAGGCAATGCAGAAGTAAATGTTGTCCGCGAATGCAAGGTGAAAGACAGTTTCCTTGGAAAGGTCAGAAACCGCGGGGCTGCACCTCTCAGAAAATCAAGCAAGGTGGTTATCTGATTATGTGTTTAACACTGACCTCACCTTACGAAATATTGCGCACGCATCAATGCATTCTTAGCTGAGGTTGTTAGTGATTAAAGTTTAATTGATAAGCTTACGCGTCCGCCAAGCCCCACCTCCACAATTTTTTGCAGTGTTGAGAATCGCACCTCTTTTACATCGTTTTCAATCTTAGAAATGTAGGACTTCGTCGTGCCGGCCTTTTGGGCTAACTCTTCCTGCGTCATTCCTTTTTCAAGTCTGGCCTCGTGAAGCAGGGTACCAATTTTAAAGTTCTCGTAGCCATTGTCCAATGCCTCACGTCTGGTGCTGCCTTCCTTTCCATAATGCTTGTCTTTAAATTGATCCAGTGTCACTATTTTGTTGTTACTCTTTTTCGCTTTCATACTCTTTTTTGATTTTTTCCGCTTTTTCGATTTCTTTCCGGGGTGTCTTTTGCGTCTTCTTTTGGAAACCATTAGCAAGTACCACGAGCTGTCCGTGATCGAAAAAGCAAAAAACGCGAAAGATGTCGCTGCCTTGCTGCACCCGAATCTCGTAAATCCCATCTGTGCTTTCGAGATACTTGAGGTAAATTTCCGGCACTTTATAAATTTCTTCGATCAGACTGAAGGTCCAGATGAATTTGTCCTTCACTTTGTCACGTTGCGTTACAAAGAACTCTTCAAAATAAGTCTTGTAGAATAGGATGGTTCGCCGCTTGTCCTTTTTGTCCACCAGGCAAAGCTACAATGTGTTGTTCTAAAGTGAAACTATAAATGAACTTTTTTCACGAGCAGGACGTCATAGAGGCCGCCGCTAACAAAAAAAGTGCGCTACGCTAATGAGCATTGCCCTTTTTCTGTTGCAGGATACTCCAGTCGGTTTCGGCTGCAACAATGGTATTGCTCAATACACCCAGTTCCCCTATTTCCAGTTCGACCGTATCGCCCTCCTGTAGCCACTGCGCAGTAAACGCGGGATCATTCAGTTTGCCGGTGCCATTCAGTTCCAAAAAACAACCGGTTCCCACTGTACCGCTGCCGATAACGTCGCCGGGATACAGCGCCACGCCGTAAGAAGCGCGCTCAATGATCTCTGCAAAGGTCCAGTCCATGCTGCTCATATTGCCTGTACTCACCTTCACGCCGTTTACGGTGCAGGTCATGGGGAGGTTCCAGGACTTTCCTGTGTGCCCTTCTTTTGCCGGTACTTCGTATGCTTCCAGATCGTCGAGCGTTACCAGCCAGGGACCGAGCGTTGTAGCGAAGTCTTTTCCTTTGGCGGGTCCCAGGTTGAGCAGCATCTCTTCCATCTGCAGCGTGCGCGCGCTCAGGTCGTTCATGATCATTAGGCCTCCAATATATTCATCTGCTTCTTCGGCTTTGATGTTTCTGCCGCCCTTGCAAATAACAATCGCCACCTCAAGCTCAAAGTCGAGCTTATCAAAATGATCAGGCATACATTCTACTGCGCCGGGGCCAGCGATGCTATGATGGTTAGTAAAATAGAACACCGGGTACTGGTAAAATTCAGGGATCATGTCTGCATTGCGGTTACGCCTGGCAGCAGCTACATGTTCGCTGAACGCATAAGCATCACGGCAGGAAGTAGGATAAGGCACTGGTGCCAGCAGTTCCACATTGGCGACATCAACACCCCTCCCCCGCGCAATTTTTCCTTCTTCTATCATTTGCACACCTGCCTGTGCCACCGGGAAAACCTCTTCCCAGTATGTAAGAAACAAACTCATGGTGGTAGGAAGATCAGGATGCAGGTATTCCATGTTGTATACGAGGTTATCTATCAGTATGCCCAGGCTATCCTGTTCGTCGCGGAGGTAAGAAACCAATTTCATGTGTTTGCCGTTTAATGAAATGCTGCAAAGGCGACTAAGTTACCCATATATATTGTGGTTAGTTTTGCAAAAAATAGCGCAAGTTTGTCTACTTACACCTCACTTCCCGGTATGCGCAAGATGGTATTGAATTCTTTTGAAAGACTCGTTTTGCTGCTGATCGTCCTGTTGCTCGCTATCGGCTTTTTTCTTGTTTCTACCAACATTGATGGTTTTGAGAGTTACATCCGGGAGGATGGTAGTGTTGAATGGCTGACCGTACTCAGCTTACTGGCTGCGGCTGTTGTTTGCGTTCAACGTGTTGTTGCGCTCTCCCCACACAGAGGACGGTATTTTACTTTTACAAATCTTGTGCTGGCAGTTCTCCTTGTTGTGGCGGCGGGCGAAGAAATTTCGTGGGGGCAGCGGCTGCTCGGCATAGAAACGCCGGAGTATTTCCAGCAAAATAACCTGCAGGCAGAAACCAACTTGCACAACCTGAAAGTCAATGGTGTTGAGATCAACCGCCTTGTTTTTTCCTATCTCCTGATCTCGGCACTGGTAATTTACCTCGGTGCCTTTCCAATATTGTACAAAAAGAAGGAATGGATGCGCCGGTTTGTCGACCACTGGGGTGTACCCCTGCCACAGGCATACCAGGTACTGGGTTTTTTGGTTGTGTTTGTCGTCACAGCCCTGATTCCCCATGGCAAGCGGGCGGAGCTGCTCGAATGCTGCGCCTGTATGCTGTTCCTGCTCGTGGTGCTCTATCCTGCTAATGCTTCCGTTTTTCAACGTCAGACGGCGCAGCGCTAACAAGCCTTGCGCTCCTGCAACAGAACATTAACATTCAGAAAAGCAGCAGAGGCTGACACTTTATTTTCTTAGTGTATTTTTGT
>JBGTIL010000452.1:0-2690 GCA_041745695.1 Chitinophagaceae bacterium
GCAGCCTGCCGGTTGCCAAAATCAAGCGTGCCCCCGCGTCCGAACATTTCGTCATCCTTATCAATACGTGTCTGGTCTTCGAGCGGAAACTCTTTCCGTTGCGGGAAATAATCCATCTCCGGTACATTTTGTATCCGAATCAGATTTGGATGCCCGATAAAGTTGACACCATAAAAATCATATGCTTCCCGCTCCATCCAGTTGGCTGCAGCGTATAAATTAGTGGCCGTAAAAACATCAGGTTTAGCAATGTCTGTGAAAACCTTGAAGCGGATGCGGACATTCTGTACCAGGTTATGCATGTGGTACACCACTGCAAGTTCGCGTCCTTTAAAAGCCGGGTAATGAACAGCAGTGAGGTCGGTCATAAACCGGAAAGCCAACTGCTCATCGTCATATAGAAACTGAAGTACTTTAAGATTCGATTCTTTTGGTGCAACAAAAGTGAGCATGCCATAAGGCTCTTCGAAGTTTGTCACGGCATCTCCAAACTGCTCTGCCAGCCTCTGTTGTATCAATTCATTCGTCAATTCCATATTTAATCTTAGCTAAGCATGCGTATTATAAAAGATTGTACAAAGAGGTAAGATCATTATTCGATTCCATAACTTTCCAACAGACTCTTGTACTGCGAGCCGTTTCGCCGGCGCAATTCTTCTTTGCCTATCAGGTCCTGAATCCTCATCACGCCGTCGATAATGGCTTCGGGGCGCGGCGGGCAGCCGGGCACGTATACATCCACAGGTACCACCTGATCAATACCCTGTAGCACGCTGTAACTGTCGAAAATACCACCGCTGCATGCGCAAGCACCAACGGCAATAACCCAGCGGGGTTCAGCCATTTGCAGGTATACCTGGCGCACCACGGGCGCCATTTTTTTGGCAATGGTTCCCATCACCATCAGCAAATCACACTGACGGGGTGAGAAACCCACCCGCTCAGATCCGAAGCGCGCGAGGTCGTAATGGGAACCCATGGTTGCCATAAATTCAATCCCACAGCAGGAGGTTGCAAACGGCAGGGGCCAAATAGAATTCTTCCTGGCAAGCCCGACCACGTCGCTCAGCTTTTGTGCAAAAAAACCTTCGCCGGGAAAGCCTTCAGGCATGTCTACCACACTGACGTCTCTTTCTAAGCCTTTATCTTTTATATTATAGGAAACCGGACGTGACATAAATAAGTTTAAAAGGTAAAAAAAATCAACAGCTGCATGTGCCAGCTTCTACTCTTCCCAGTTGAGCGCACCTTTCTTGATGATATAAATAAATCCACAAAGAAAGAATCCAACAAACATCAGAACAGCTAAAAAACCGTCCCATCCAAGCCCCCGGAAATTAACGGCATAAGGGTAGAAAAATATAACCTCAACATCGAACAGTACGAACAATATAGCTACCAGAAAATACTTAATTGCAACTGGCTGCCGTGCTTCACCATGTGATTCTATACCACTGGCAAAGGTGGCAAGTTTGTCAGCTGTTTTACGCTTGGGACCCAACAGGTGCGTTACCACCATCAGGGTGCCGATCATGCCCGCGGTAAATAAAAACTGCAGAGCCACCGGTAGGTAACTTGTTGCACTATTCATATCAACAACGGTCCTGGCTACATCTGCCTGTATCAAATGGAACATAGTTCAGTAAAATGTTCACAAAAGTAGGTCACGATTTCCATTGTTTTACCACTAATTAAATAAGGACTAACACGTAAAAAAGCCTCCCGGAATCCGGGAGGCCTAGGTATATTATCGAAAGATTTTATCCCTTTTTCTTCGCTGGAGCTTTCTTCGCAGCTGGCTTCTTGGCAGCCTTGGTACCAGATGCTTTAGACGCAGCTCTTGGCGCTGGCGCTGGTTTTTGCAATCTGTCTATATTCGACTTGAAGGCAGCATTTTCAGGGTCAAATTCCAAACCTTTTGAAAGATAAAGAACACCCTTTTCTTTATCGGCCTTTACATTCACGTAATACTGGGCAAGATTACCAACAGCTTCCATGCCATATACCTTCAGCCTGGCTTTGTCTGCTTCGGCTACGCGGAGAAGCTGCTCATACTGAGGAATGGCTGTACCAGCAGTCATGTTGGAATCGATACGTCCGAGCGCACGTGCACTCCATAAGTAACCAAAAACACTATCAGGGAATGCCTTGGAATATTGTTGAAATACGCTGTCTGCTTTTTGATAGTTACCGCCCTGGTAGTAAGGAAGTCCAACTTGGATTAAGGTTGCAGGATTAGGAGAAGGATTCAATTTATACATCTGAACTAAAATGTCTCCTTCAGGAATCTTCTTGTTAGCCTCTCTAGCCCAGGTAAGTGCTTCCTGTAAAATAGACATTTTGTTGGCTATGGTAGTATCCTCACTGGCTGCATCGAGGTAGATCTGTACCACCTGATCAGGATAATCTTTTGAGTACACAGTTGCTTTTAATGTAACGTCCTGTGCTACCAATTTTGATTCCGCGCCTTTAGAAAAAAGAAGATCCACGTACTGTTTTGCAGTCGCAGTATCGCCTTTCTCCAAATACGAGTAAGTAAGCAACCGGTAAAGATTTTCACTTGCCTGATCACCTACCTGGCTCAGGATATTCTTGCCGGTTGCAATAGCTTCATCATAATTTTTCTGAAGGAATGAAGCCTGTGCTTTGAAGTAGTCGTTCTGAATACTGGGATCACTGGCACTGATGTA
>JBGTIL010000453.1:0-4871 GCA_041745695.1 Chitinophagaceae bacterium
AACTGAACTTTGGTCATCTTTCCGTAGGGAGGCCGGAAAAGCCGGGAATCTATATACTGAGCTGCCTGCTCCACATCCTTAGCGTAGCGTTCAGTATCTGTTTTCCATCCATCAAGATGAGTGTGGGTATGGTTGCCAACAGAATGTCCTTCGTCAAGGATACGCTGGTAGATGCGGGGGTGCTGCGCAACGTTCTTACCGATGCAAAAAAATGTTGCCTTCGCATTAAACTTCTCGAGCTCGTCTAATACCCATGGTGTGATGGTTGGGTGCGGACCATCGTCAAAAGTCAGGTACACCCGCCGCTCATTGTTCTTCAGGTTCCATGTGTATCGCGGAAATAACTTTCGCATCCACCATGGAATGCTAATAAAATACTTGTGCATGCCCAACAAAGTTAAGCTCCAGCGTTTTCAGTGGCGGAGCAGGGAAAGGGTTGCGCACCAGAAATATTACTTTTGCAGCTGTATGGAAAAACGTGTCCGGGTGCGGTTTGCACCAAGTCCAACAGGCGGATTACACCTCGGTGGTGTTCGCACTGTGTTATATAACTATCTCTTTGCCAAACAACATGGCGGCGATTTTATCCTGCGTATAGAAGATACCGACCAGGGTCGATATGTGCAAGGGGCAGAAGAATATATCTATCAAACTTTGGCCTGGTGCGGCATGGAGCCCGATGAAGGACCGAAAACAGGCGGACCCTTCGCCCCTTACAGGCAGAGCGAACGTAAATCCATGTACAGGGCCTATGCAGAACAACTCGTGGCTGCGGGTCAGGCTTACTATGCTTTTGATACCACCAAAGAATTGGAGGACGCACGCCTGCAATACCGCACCGCAGAAAACCCAAGCCCCCAGTACGACCAGGCTTTACGCCTTAAGATGCGCAATGCACTTACGATGACACCAGAAGTAGTGCAGGAATTGTTGCAGCAGAACACTCCATACGTCATCAGAATAAAGATGCCTCAAGGTGAAACCATTTCTTTCACTGATATGATCCGGGGGGAAGTGAGCTTCGACACCTCCGTTGTGGATGATAAGGTGTTATTGAAAAGCGATGGCATGCCCACCTATCATCTTGCCGTTGTGGTAGACGATCACCTCATGCAAATAAGCCACGCATTCCGGGGTGAAGAGTGGCTGCCAAGTGCGCCTGTTCATGTACTCGTGTGGCGTTATTTGTTTGGAGAAGCTGCCATGCCCCAATGGGCACACCTTCCGCTAATACTTGGACCAAACGGCAAGCTCAGTAAACGCGATGGCGCAGAATATGGCTTCCCTGTTTTTGCAATGAATTGGATGACGCCCGCAACCGGCGAACTCACGGAAGGGTTTCGGGAAAGAGGGTTTTTACCAACAGCCTTCGTAAACCTGCTGGCCATGCTTGGCTGGAACGATGGCACCGAACAGGAAATATTTACAGCAGCCGAACTGGTGCAAAAATTCGACATCAAAAACGTGCACAAGGGAGGCGCAAAATTCGATTTTGAAAAAGCTTTATGGTTCAACCACGAGTGGATTAAACGAACAGACGCCGATTTGCTGCTTGACGAAGTTTTGCAAATATTTGGTTCAAAAGATATCCCGGTCCGGGATACAGATCAGTGTCTGAAAATCATTGCTCTTGTGCAAGACCGGTGTCACTTACTTACCGATTTTATCGAGCAGGCGTCTTTCTTTTTTGTACGCCCTGGGGGTTATGATGCAGACCTCGCTAAATTGAAATGGAACGATACCAAAGCTTCTTTTTTTACCTCCTTCATTGCTGAATTAAAAAGTCTTGAAGAATGGAACAGTGCATTCATAGAACATGCATTCAAAAATCTGGCAGGCAGTTGCAACCTCAAACCCGGTGAGCTGCAACTGCCTTTGCGCATCATGCTGGTTGGCGGAAAGTATGGTCCGCCTGTTTTCGACATTGCAGAAATCCTGGGTGTCGAAGAAACCACTGCAAGGATCTCATCCGCGTCATCAGAATTTAACTCAGGGAGTTAGCCTTGCTGCTGTATAAACCCAAGCAATGTGGCCAGTGTGGTTTTACCCATCGACTCAATCAAGGCACGGTCGCTACTCTTTAATTTTACCAAACCGGTTGTATTGAGCGCCACCTGCTGTGGCGTTCTGATGCCCGGAATGACAGTAGACACTTCACTATAACTCAAAATATAACTGAGTGCCAGTGCTGTTTTTGTACAATTGTATTGATCACACATTGCCCAAAGGGGTTGCAGGGCTTCATCGGCCCTCGTGATCACCTCACTTGTCAACCTTTTTTTCCTGTGATCGTTGTCTGCAAAAGTAGACACAGCAGAAAATTTTCCTGTTAGCAGACCGAACTGTAAAGGCATGCGTGCGATAATGCCATATCCTTTGCCAGCGCTTTTCCTGATCAATTCCAGAGACTTTTGATTAATCAGGTTCAATACCAACTGAAAGCCGTTACCCATCTTGTGTTCCAATAGATATGCTGCTTCAGGTTCGGGCTCAAATGTGTTCAGCGAAATACCCCAGTACCGAATCTTACCCTCCTGCTGAAGTTGTTGCATCGCCTCAATGCAGGCACCGTTCTGCAAGTCGGCCAGTTTTGCAGTATGCAACTGGTAGTAGTCGATGGTGTCCCGTTTTAAACGTTGTAAACTTTTTTCGCAGGCATCCAGTATGTACCCTTTTGTGTAGTCGGTAATGAACTGGTTATTGCGCGATACGTTACCCACTTTGGTAGCGATCACAACATTCGAATCTTCAGAAATTGTTCGTCCCAATAATTCTTCTGAATGTCCCAAGCCGTAGATGTCGGCTGTATCAAAAAAAGTAATACCCGCATTCAAAGCCGCATGAATAGCCTCCACTGATGTAACATCATCGGCTGCCCCCCATCCGATAGCGGTGTCACCCACCATGGCACCGCCGCCCACAGCCCAGGCTCCAAAACCAACCTCACTAACCACCAGCCCCGTGGTTCCGAACTTTCTATATTGCATGTTTAAAAGTACAATGGCTTATCGAAAGAAAGCTATTTTTGAACGCGGGTAAAGTCTTCGTGCATTTTCTATGATCGAAGCGCTGCCGCTGTTGTGGCGGGTGATGAGTCGAGACTATTCAATTCAAACTTTTGCAGAAGCGGAAACAAAATACTTGCTATGAATACAAGCCAGCGGCCGGTTCGGGTGTTAATTGCGAAAGTTGGGCTGGATGGTCACGACAGGGGAGCGAAGATCATTGCCACAGCACTCCGCGATGAAGGCATGGAAGTGATCTATACAGGTTTGCGGCAGACGCCGGAAATGGTAGTAAACACAGCCCTCCAGGAAGACGTGGATGCCATTGGAGTTAGTATTCTGTCTGGTGCTCATATGACGGTTTTCCCAAAACTGATAGCAATGATGAAAGAGAAAGGATTGACCGACGTTTTACTTACCGGGGGTGGAATCATACCCGAAGAAGACATGCGGCAATTAAACGAGGAGGGCGTGGGACAGCTGTTTCCCCCGGGAACAACCACTAAAGAAATCAGTACTTACATTAAAGACTGGGTAGCTTCAAACAGACCTTTCTAATACTAAATAAAAGCCATGTATCAAACCTTGATTACATCACTTCACGAAGGCATCTTCGTGATCACTATCAACAGGCCCGACAAACTGAACGCCATCAATAACCAGGTAATGCAGGAACTGGGGGAAGCGATGACCGAGGTGGAAAACAGTCCCGATATTAGAGCTGCTATCATAACAGGTGCAGGACCAAAAGCGTTTGTAGCAGGCGCCGATATCAGTGAATTTTCCGGACTCAGCCATGGCGAAGGGATGGACTTAGCCCGCCGCGGGCAAAACGTTTTCATGAAAATAGAAACCTGCTCCAAACCTGTTGTTGCCGCTGTTAACGGGTTTGCGCTCGGTGGCGGCTGCGAGCTGGCAATGGCCTGCCATTTTCGGGTGGCATCTGAAAATGCAATGTTCGGTCAACCTGAAGTGAACCTGGGTTTAATTCCTGGTTATGGCGGCACACAAAGGCTGGTGCAACTGATAGGCAAGGGTCGTGCCCTGGAGTTATTATTAACAGGCAGTATGATCACAGCAGCTACAGCCCTACAGTACGGACTTATAAATCATATTGTGCCTGCTGGTGAGGCACTAACTAAAGCAACAAGTATTGTAAATGTCATTACCACCAAAGCACCGTTTGCTGTAAGCAGTTGCATTGCAGCTGCCAATGCCGTATTTGACCATGCACTGAATGGTTATGATGTGGAAACAAAATGCTTCGGCGATTGCTTTGAAACGGAAGATATGAAGGAAGGTGCAGCAGCTTTTTTAGAAAAAAGAAAACCTGTTTTTAAAGGGCAATAAAGTCGTTAAGGGAATATCCTGATCACCTTCACAAACCTGTCCTGGTAATAACGCGTCAGTGGACTAACGGCAACGCTCATTGCTTTTCCAGATGTGGCATGAATAAACCGAAGCGTATCTTTGTTAGATACAATTAATCCCATGTGCCCTACTTTACGTTCCAGGTGATTTGTGCCTGTAAATAAAACAATGTCGCCACGCTCGGCAGCTTCCTGTGGCAGCTCTCTGCCTACATTCGTAAAATCGATTGATGACCGGGGCACCCGAATGCCAAAGTGATTAAACACATAAGTAATGAACCCGGAACAGTCGAACCCAACCTCTGGGTTGCTGGAGGCATAAACATAGGGGGTACCCACCAGGCTCTCAGCAAAAGCCATCACCTGCTGAGGACTCGCATTTCTGGTATCGATTGTAGCTGAAGGCGGTAATGATGTAGCCGGCTTCAATGACGTTTGTTGACGTGCCTCATCCCTGTAAACACCCTGTACAGAACGTTTCTGCTTTGTTATCGTC
>JBGTIL010000454.1:0-17276 GCA_041745695.1 Chitinophagaceae bacterium
CCGAATCGAATCTCGCGGTTTTAAAAAAAGCTTTGGGTGGCTTGGGCTTCATGCAGGGCAAGCGTTAAAGGCGGGGGACTACGGGTGTTATAATCCATTCTTTGCTGGCAGCTCCCATCTGTTGCTCAAATGGGATTATTAGCATAGCTTTTGCACAAAGAGGGAGATAAAATGTTTGACCTTCAGTTTCAATATCCGCAGGCACTGTGGCTCCTGGCAGCAGTTCCGCTTCTTCTCCTTGTGTTTGTAATATATCTTTTTTGGCGTGCCCGGTCTGCACGGCGCCTCGGCGATCCGAAACTGATTTCAGGCTTACACAAAAATCATTCACGCGTAAAAGCCATTGCCAAATTTGCTTTACTGTTAATTGCTTTTTCGGCTGGGTGCATCGCTGTTGCCAATCCACGTAAACCTGAGCCAGGTGGCAATGAAACACGCAAGGGCGTGGATGTTGTGCTTGCGCTTGATGTGAGCAATAGTATGCTGGCAGCTGACCTTTCAGCAGGTAACCGCCTGTCTAAAGCAAAAGAATTTATATCGCGCCTGGTGCGTACCATGCCGGACAACCGGTATGCGCTCCTTCTTTTTGCCGGACAGGCTTACGTGCAAATGCCCCTGACCTTTGACCGGAGTGCTATGGAATTATTCCTGGCTGCTTCCAACCCAGGCACTATCACAGCACAGGGCACAGCTATTAATGAAGTACTGATTAAAGCAGAGCCCGTATTTTCTTCAACAATTGAACGCTTTAAGTCTATTGTACTAATAACCGACGGCGAGGCACACGATGAAGGAGCAGTAATTACTGCTACCGAACTGGCTTCCCGTGGCATGCTTATTCACACAGTTGGTATCGGTTCCCCTGGCGGAACGGCTATACCCGATACTGTTACCGGAGAACCCAGGAAGGACGGGATGGGTAACGTAATCTTATCCAAGCTGAACGAGGTGCTGCTGCAGCAAATCGCATCTGCCACAAAGGGCGTATACGTGAACCTCACTAACTCTGAAGAGGCTGTGGCAACATTGGTAGGTGAGTTTGCAGCTGTAGAAAAGAAAGCACTGGTAGATGTGTCCCTGCTGAATTACCAAACTTTTTATTACTGGTTTGGTATACCGATGATATTGCTCCTGCTTGTTGAAATTTTTCTGCCCGACCGTAAAACATCAAAGCAGTGAACTGGACTAAAGCGCTCAGCCTTATTTGTCTTCTGTGTTCCCTGGGCACTCACGCCCAGCTGACCAATGCACTCGAACAGGGCAATACCTATTACCGGCAGTCACAATTTGACCTGGCAGAAAAACAATACAGGATACTGCTCCAAAAAGATTCGTCAAATATCATCGCGCAGCACAATCTTGCCAATGCTCTTTACAAGCAACGTCGCTTTGATGAGGCTGTGGCAGTACTTCAAAAGATGCGACTGCCACTCAAAAAAGGAGAAGTAGTTGGAGGCGCTTATTACAATGAAGGTGTCGTGTATTCAAAGCAGCAAGACCTGCCCCAAAGCATTGACGCTTACAAAAATGCGTTGCGTAACAACCCGGAAGACAAAGAAGCAAGGGAAAACCTGCAGAAAGCTTTGCTCCAGGCAAAAAAAGAACAGCGTGATAAACAAAGTGCAAAGCAGGAACAGCGCCCTTCGAAAATGAGTAACAAAGAATCTGAACGGCAGTTAGACAAATTGCAGAAAAAGGAACAGGAGATCCAGAAGCGGTTGCAACAAAAAGGGCAGGGTTCGTCCATGCCTAAAGACTGGTAGTAGCTCCATCGCATTGGCTCTGGCAGAACTGCATTTTTTATTGTTGCTTAACTTTGAGCGCGAACAGGACCTTCATTGCCCCCTGGCTCACTATTATCCCGGAAAATTGATTATGCATTTTTATT
Source organism: Chitinophagaceae bacterium (assembly GCA_041745695.1). Lineage (GTDB taxonomy): Bacteria > Bacteroidota > Bacteroidia > Chitinophagales > Chitinophagaceae > Flavisolibacter. Next base: position 1,889 of record JBGTIL010000454.1, read on the forward strand.
GTGAAAGCCTCACAGAATACAAGAGACTCCAAACCAGAGAAGTTACCGTGGGCAACCTGTTGCTGGGAAACGGGCATCCCATCCGGGTTCAAACCATGACCACTACCGATACCATGGATACAGCAGCTACGGTGGCACAAACCATTCGTTGCATCAATGCCGGGGCTGAGTTGGTGCGTATCACTGCGCCATCAAAAACCGAAGCAGAAAATCTTGCTGTTATCAAGTCGGCGCTGAACCGGCAAGGTTACCACACGCCGCTGATTGCCGACATTCATTTCACGCCCAATGCTGCAGAAATTGCTGCCCGTATTGTTGAAAAAGTGAGGGTGAATCCAGGGAACTACGTTGACAAAAAAAAGTTCGAGACGATCGACTACAGCGATACCGAATACGCAGAAGAAATAGACCGGATCAGGGACAGGTTTACACCGCTGGTGAAAATTTGCAAAGAGTGGGGCACCGCCATGCGCATTGGCACCAACCATGGTTCCCTGAGTGATCGCATCATGAGTCGCTATGGCGATACGCCCATGGGCATGGTAGAAAGCGCGATGGAGTTTTTACGTATAGCCCGGTACGAAAACTACCACAACATTGTGCTGAGCATGAAAAGCTCGAACCCCCAGGTAATGGTTCACGCCTATCGGCTGCTGGTAAAAGCAATGCAGGAAGAGTTTGGCGAGCGCTATCCTTTACACCTGGGTGTTACTGAAGCCGGTGACGGCGAAGACGGTCGCATCAAAAGCGCTGTAGGAATCGGTACCCTGCTCGAAGACGGGATCGGGGATACGATAAGGGTTTCACTTACCGAAGATCCGGAACAGGAAATACCGGTGTGCCTGGATATTTTAAAACGTTACAGCACCGGCCGTACAAAAGCAATGCATGCTGATCTTTCTGAAATTGCTACAAGGGATTCCGATGCAGGGAAGAAAAAAAATTCTTCAACATTCCCCTACAACCCTTTCGAGTACCGGCGCCGGGAAAGCTTTGTTGTTAATGATATCGGAGGTAAGCATGTGCCCTGTGTGATTGCCGATCTCAGCAAGGTTCAAACAATTACGCCGGCTACTTTGCAAAGTGTTGGATACACTTATGACCCTACCAACGATAAATGGCACATAGCCGATACTGCTGCGGATTATATTTTTATAGGATATGGTCAGATCAACTTCCCGCTGCCCGGCATTTTAAAAGTAATAGTGAATGCTGCTACCTGGAATAACGGTCCCGACACATCAACTTATTTCCCTATTTATGATGGAAAAGGCTATACCGAAGCCACCGGCAGAAGCAACCTGTTGAATTTTGTAATGCCCGAACCATTTGGCGAACAAGGCGATGACCCATTGCTGCAACAGTTAGAAGAGGATAAAACTGTAGTGCTCTGTTTAAGCAGCATGCAGGTGAACGCTATGCAGTCTGTACGACAGATGCTGGTTACATTGATGAACCGGAAAATAAAGAATCCGGTGGTGCTCATTACCGACAGTCAATGGCAAACTGCCGACGAACACCTGGTGCATTACGCAACCGAAACCGGTGCTTTGTTGCTGGATGGTATGGGAGATGGTATTTGTTTGGGGATGACCGCTGAAAGCTATAACCACCTCAAATCAACCATTGATGACGGCGGGCTTAGGGACCAGTCTTACCTGCAAACAGTAAGCCCTGAATCGCTGATGAACAATACCGCCTTCGGTATCTTACAAGCCACCCGCACAAGGATTTCCAAAACCGATTATATCAGCTGTCCCAGTTGCGGTCGTACACTCTTCGACCTCCAGGAAACCACTGCACGCATACGTGCTGTGACCCACCATTTAAAGGGCGTAAAAATAGCGATCATGGGCTGCATCGTTAACGGACCCGGCGAGATGGCTGATGCAGATTTTGGGTATGTGGGTAGTGGTCCTGGCAAAATAACTTTGTACAAGAGCAAAGAAGTAGTGAAACGGAATGTGCCCAGCGAAGTTGCTGTAGATGAACTGATTCAACTAATGAAAGAGAGCGGGGCCTGGGTAGAGAAGGTGACTGCGTGATTGCAGTTCTTATTTGCTCATGGGCAAATCCTTTGTTGCGCGGGTCAACAATACCCGATGCCTAACTGTATTGCCTCTTTCATTCATAATCAACAAGTAAGAATTAACCTGCATGGAAACAGATTACCTGGTTATTGGTTCGGGCATTGCCGGCTTAACGTATGCACTTAAAGTAGCGCAGCACTTTCCTGATAAACAGGTAACCGTTGTTACCAAGGCTTCTGCTGAAGAAACAAATACGAAGTATGCGCAGGGCGGCGTGGCCGTGGTGAACGACCTGGAAAATGACTCTTTCGAAAAACATATAGAGGACACGCTGATCGCCGGCGATGGATTGTGCAAAAGAGAAGTGGTTGAACTGGTTGTGAAGGAAGGTCCGGCACGCGTGCAGGAAATCATAGACTGGGGAACCAACTTCGATAAAGACCTGGACGGAGATTTTAAGTTAGGAATGGAAGGCGGACATTCAGAATTCCGTATCCTTCACTACAAGGATGTCACAGGTAAAGAAATAGAACGCGCTTTGCTGGCGGCCATAGAACGCACTCCCAATATTTCTATTATCAAGCATTGTTTTGTGATGGACCTGATCACACAGCACCATTTGGGCTACCTGGTTACCAAAGCTACTCCCGACATTATATGTTATGGCGTATATGTGCTGAATGCAGCCAATAATCGGTTCGAAAAGATCCTTGCCAAAGTTACCCTACTGGCAACAGGTGGAAACGGACAGGTGTACCGCACCACCACCAACCCTTACATTGCCACCGGGGATGGAGTGGCAATGGTGTACCGCGCCAAAGGACGCATTGAAAACATGGAATTTATCCAGTTTCATCCCACAGCTTTGTATGAGGCTGGTAAGCGTGGGCAAGCCTTTCTGATCACAGAAGCCGTGCGTGGTGATGGAGGTATATTGCGCAATAAGCAAGGCGAAGCATTCATGGAGCGCTATGATGAGCGGAAGGATCTGGCACCACGTGATATTGTTGCCCGCGCTATAGATAGTGAAATGAAGATCAGTGGTACAGAGCACGTGTTCCTCGACTGCCGGCACATGGATAATGAAAAGTTCCGCGAACACTTTCCTAACATCTACGAGAAGTGTTTGTCGGTTGGCATTGATGTGGCGAAAGACATGATCCCTATTGCGCCTGCTGCACACTACAGCTGCGGTGGTATTAAAACAAACGAGTGGGGTTGCAGCTCCATCACCAATCTCTATGCCTGCGGCGAGTGCGCAAGCACCGGTCTTCATGGAGCCAACCGGCTTGCCAGCAATTCATTGTTAGAGGCTATGGTATTTGCACATCGCTGTTTCGCCGACGCGGTAAAAAAAGCAGACAGCATCAAAGAACTTCCTCCGATACCAGACTGGAATGCGCAGGGCACCGTAGACCCGAAAGAAATGATCCTGATCACACAAAGCTTAAAAGAACTGCAGCAGGATATGAGTGATTATGTTGGCATTGTACGCAATAACGTTCGACTGGAAAGAGCACTCAAACGGATCGATCTGCTTTTCTACGAAACAGAACACCTGTACAAGACAACTTCTGTTTCGCCGCCCCTGCTGGAGCTGCGCAATATGATCACAGTAGGCTACCTGATTGTTAAGGGAGCCACTTTTCGTAAGGAAAGCCGCGGCTTGCACTTTAATACCGACTATCCCGACAAATCGCACCTGGTGCAGAACATTATCCTTTAGGCGACTGAATCTGCCGGCCGTTTAAATTCATCGCCGCACTGCAAGGTGAAGTTTATGTACAGATGAACTGTCAGTACAGGTATCGGTGAAAGCGGGAAGCCTGCTGCTCCCATATCCCTTTTATCTTTGCGCCTGCATATGTATCACATTGTATTTGGACTCTTGTACGTTTTATCCTTGCTGCCACTGCGGGTGCTTTACCTGTTATCAGATATTGCATTCCTCATCATCTATTATGTATGGGGTTACAGAAAGAACATTGTAATGCAGAATCTTGCCGATGCCTTTCCTGCAAAATCGGAAGAAGAACGAAAACGCATAGCCCATCGGTTTTACCGAAACCTCATTGATTCTTTTATCGAAAGCATCAAATTCATCAGTGCCTCCGACAAGTTTTTTAAAAAGCACTATGTGGGCAATGCAGAGATCTTCCTGCCCCTTTATAACTCCGGAAGAAAATGTGAGATAATGCTGGCTCATAATTTTAACTGGGAGCTGGCTAACCTGGCGATGCCGCTGTTGTCGCCCTACAAGGTGCTTACGGTTTACATGCCGCTCAGGAACAAGCTCTTTGATCGTCTTTTTATCCATATTCGCTCGCGAACGGGCGCCACCTTGCTGGCGGCCACGCGCATGAGCCGCGAACTTATCCCTTACCGCCATCAGCAATACCTGATGGGGCTTGTGGCAGATCAGAATCCAGGGAACCCCGCCAATGCCTACTGGTTTAACTTCTTTGGCAAGCCAACCCCGTTTGTAAAAGGACCGGAGAAGAACGCGCGGGCGAACAATGCAACGATCGTGTTTTGTTATTTCACCAAAAGAAAGCGCGGTTACTACCAATCGCATTTTGAGTTGGCAGAGCTGGAACCCCTGAGCCTGCCCGAGAGGGAGCTAACGCGCCGTTATGTGCACTACCTGGAAAAAGTAGTTGCGGCAGACCCGGAGATGTGGCTCTGGAGCCATCGGAGGTGGAAGCATGAATGGAGACCAGAATATGGCCCTGTGGAAGACTAGGAGGTGAAATGCAAACACTCCGAACAGAGAGACTACCGAGTGAATCATTGGGCTTGCTTCACACTATGGTTCGAAATAATAACCTGCCGTATACGGCCTCGATCGCCGGGCCAGGTTTACTCCCCAGCCAGCATTAGTTCAACACACTTTTTTCTTTTTCAGTTTCTATTGTTTCCTGTTCTTTGATCTTTGCCCATCCGCCCAATATGTTGCGGAGGTTGTGAAATCCCTGTCGCTTGAGCATGGAGGCTGCCACTACGCTTCTGTAGCCACCTGCACAATGGAGGTAAAGGTTTTGATCATCGTCAAGATTGGCAATCAGGGCAGGGTCTACCATGTCTCCGAGGGGTAGGTTAATGGCATCTTTCACATGTCCATCGCCAAATTCTGCAGGTTTGCGTACATCAAGTACTACGAGTTGCGGATCGAAGGGCATGTCCATAGCGAGCTCATCGGCTTCCACATCAATAATCAGATCTGTGGTTTCGCCAGCAGCCTGCCAGGCTTCCAGTCCACCTGCAACAAAACCAATCATATTGCTAAAGCCTACCCGTGCGAGGCGGATAATGGTTTCTTTTTCCTTGCCTTCCTCGGTTAATAAAACGATGGGGTCTTTGAATGATAACAGGCTACCTGCCCACTCCGAAAAGCGACCTTCCAACCCGATGAATATCGAACCTGGAATGAAACCCTGGGTAAACACTGCTGCGGGGCGTGTGTCGAGAAGGAGGGAATTTTCTTTGATGGCTTCCTTCACAGCTGCAACCGTCAGTGGCTGAAGACCTTTGTCCAGCACAGAGTCGAGGCTTTCGTAGCCTTCGCGGTTTAGTTTAGCATTAAGAGGAAAATAGGAAGGCGGAGCGGTTAAGCCTTCCGTAACGGAAGCTACGAAAGCTTCCTTTGTAGCAGCCTGTAAAGCATAGTTTGCCTTTTTTTCTTCTCCTATGGTGCTCACGGTGTTGGGTCCTAAACTTTTTCCGCAGGCACTGCCAGGACCATGTCCAGGATAAACAATCACATCATCTGCTAATGGAATGATCTTTTCCTGCAGGCTGCTGTACAGCATGGCGGCAAGATCTTCCATAGTAAGCAGGGTGCCTTTCTGCGCCAGGTCGGGACGCCCCACGTCACCTACAAACAGCGTGTCGCCGGTGAAAACGCAATGATCCCTGCCTTCTTCATCCTTAAGTAAATAACAGGTAGATTCAAGGGAATGCCCGGGCGTATGAAGCGCCATTATCTTAACGGCACCGAGATCAAAAATTTCATTATCACGGCTCACATGAACCGGAAAGGACAGGTTGGCTTCCGGTCCGTATACAATAGTGGCGCCAGTGGCTTTTGCCAGGTCTATATGTCCGCTAACGAAATCGGCGTGCAGGTGTGTTTCAAAAATGTACCGGATGGTTGTGCCTCGTTCTGAAGCAAGCAGCAAATAAGCATCAATATCGCGGAGCGGATCTATAATAGCTGCTTCGCCATTACTTTCAACATAGTAAGCGGCTTCGCTCAGGCAACCAGTGTACAATTGTTTTACAAACATAAGTAGCTATTGGCCGCAAAAATACTTATTTAGGCAGCAACGGCTATGTTCACCTGCAGCAGTTTATTAATTTAACAACTGCTGCGCAAACTGATGTACTTCATTCAACCGGTTGTTACTTACCGAGTAGAAAATGAATTTACCATCTCTTAAGGTTTGCACAAATCCGGCTTTACGTAAAATTGCAAGGTGCTGAGAAGCAACAGATTGCTCAAGGCGAAGCTTTACGTAAATTTCGGTTACGGTCATTTTCTCGTGCTGGTGAATGAGCCGTAAAATTTGTTGCCGCAGCTTGTGGTTAACGGCTCTTAATACCAGTGCTGCCTTCTTTAATTGCAACACATCGACCTTTAGTTCTGTTTCAGTTTTCATGTGGGGTTCGGGTGCTATTGAGTTCATGGGTACATATTGTAAAGTACACAAATGTATTATGCAAAAAAGCAAAAAACGAATGTTGCAACCCGGCCCGCGAAAAAATTTTAGGCCGTTGCCTTTGGCGGAGGCGCATAGAATTGCTTTCCATAGAAAGGCTCGGAATAGGCAAGATTCGCAAAATCTTTTCTTGCCACGCTTGCTGTGGATAGTGGCACGAGGTGCTGCGCATTGATTGCCGGCTGCGCAAACAGGGCGTTTGGGTGATGGATAAGGGGCCTGAACTTTGCGCTACCATTGCCAAAGAATACGATCTTGTTTTGAGCAATGATTTCTTCAAAGCTGTTTTCGTTTAGCACCAGTGCCTGAACAGGTACTATTTCTGTTAACTCCCGGGTATACATAGCCGTAAATACTTCCATCCTCCGGGCGTCTATCATCGGGCAGTAAAGATCGCCAGTGGTATCAGCGGCGGCCACGGTCATCATGTGTAAGGTGTTAACGGTGATGAGGGGGATGTTCAGAGCATAGCACAATCCTTTTGCTGAAGCCATGCCGACACGCAGTCCTGTATACGATCCCGGACCGGCACTGACTGCAATAGCCTGCAGCTGTTGTATGGTTACACCGCTTGTTGCCAGTAAAACTTGTATGCCCTCCTGTATCCAGGCTGCACTGTCTTTCTGATCCTCATTCTGAACAAAGCCCACACACTTGCCTTCGAGCGAAACACACAAAGAAGAACCCTCAATGGCTGTATCAATATTCAATATATACTGCACAATGGCAAGGTAACACCAGAACCATTAACTGCCGCTACTTAGGCCCGGGCAGGGCAGTTTTAGGAATGGGGTCTCATACTGAAATTGCAGTGAGTCTTTGTTGGTGAAAACAATCTTTGAGTCTCTTTGTATGATGTCGCCAAAACCGGGAACCAACGCCCGGTCCTTGATTTTAAAAACAACTTCGCGGGTGGATGTTGTACCCTCCGAATAAAATCTGTAGTCGGCATAAATGTATTCACCTCTCACAGCGCCGCTCAGCTCGCCTTTGTTCTTGTCTTTTTCCCTGAACAGGTAAACAAGTGTTCCTGTAATGTTGCTGTCTTGCACTGTTATTTGCATCAGTGCAGTGTCGTCCTTAATGGTCATTTGGTAACAGCCTGAGAGCGATGAAAGCCGCTGCAATATTTGGCTGGAATCCGGGGAGTTGGTTTGAGATTCAGCTGTGCTGTCGCCCAGCCCTGTAGTAACAACTGGAGTGTTCTGGCAGGCGAAGGCTGACAGTAATAACAAAAGAAAAGTGATTGACCGTATCCCGTCTGGAAGCAGCATTTGTTGCCTCTCCATAACGACCTTTTGTTTGAACGGACTTTCTGGATTTTTGTGGTTCATACACTGGCATTATTATTTAGCGTATCCCTTTATGAAATTAACCATCGTCTTCATAACCATGCTTTTTATTTGGTCCTGCAATAACCCAGGCAGCGACCGTAACGATCAGAAACAGGATGTAGAAGTGAGTTACCCCCCTGCAGGCAATGGCGAACAGGTGAACAAGCCCGATACTTCAGCCAATGACGTACAGGACAGTTCTACTACGGTTGGGTACGACACGTCTGCAGTTAGAAAGAACTGATCCCGGGGGGACGAATGGTTTGATGCACTGGTGATCTTCCGTTTGGGTCTGAGTGCGATGCCAGTCTATCAGTGAGACCTACAAAAATCTGCGGTATAAACTGTATAGTACCTTCCGGGCCCTTTCATCGAGGGTTCGGGTTTTATCCTGCTGCAAATATTTCCGGTTAAAAGTATTGATCACCGCGCTGCTGTCTGTGATGTCAAAACCTATGGTGCGCAAAGCCGGTAAGGGTTCAAAATGCGCAGGAACAACAATGCCTGTGGTGTCGCTCCACCATAATCCAAAACCTTTATCTGCCAGCATCCTCCAGGGAAACAATACGTTCGGGTCATTCTTCCGTGTAGGTGCGATATCAGCATGGCCGATAAAGTTGGCTGAAGGGATGGCATATTTTTTCTTCAGTGAGTCTAGTACAACCAGCAGGTTGGCCATCTGCGGATCTGTAAACGCTTCGAAGCCGTTGTTATCTATTTCAATCCCAATAGACACAGAGTTCAGGTCATTGACGTTTCCCCAACGCCCGATGCCTCCATGCCATGCACGCAGGTAATCGTTGAGCATATGGTGAACCGTGCCGTCCTTACAGATAACATAATGAGCGCTTACGGCAGTGCGCGGAAGCGTAAATGTTTTCAAGGTCTGGTCACAGCTGTTTTGAGCCGTGTGATGTATCACCACGAAATTGGGTTTGCGCATGTTGAAATTTGTTGTGCCCACCCAGTCTGTGCGCATGGGCACCGTTTGATTTTGGGGTGATTGGCGCAGTTGCTTTGCCAGTGCCTTAACCTGCATTTTGTAACTACGGTTGGTTGCTGCATAAGGATTAGGGCTGCAGGCGCTGAATCCTGCCAACAAAACTGCCAAAACTACTATACCCAACTGGTGTCTCATGTGTATGGTTAAGCGTCAAAGTAAATAAGAATAAAGCAGTTGGCATGAAACTTCCCCCTGCAACTGGTTTGATTTTTGAACACCTGCGTGAAACGAAATATATGGCAGCAGGTGTAAACGGCAAGCAGGTGGCTATCCTTACGGAAGACGGGTTTGAAGAGGTAGAGTTAACAAGCCCAAAAAAAGCGCTGGAGCAGGCTGGCGCAGTGGTACATATCGTTTCGCCGAAAACTGGCTCCGTAAAAGCCTGGGATCACGACCACTGGAGTATAGAGGTTCCGGTTGATGTTCACCTGGATGCGGCTAATCCTGAAGACTACGATATGCTGATTATTCCTGGGGGTGTACTGAACCCGGATAAAATGCGCACCAATGTGGCCTGCGTTCAATTTGCCCAGCACTTTATTGAGCAGGGAAAACCGCTGGCGTCTATTTGCCATGGGCCCCAGCTCCTGATTGAAACCGGTATGATTGCCAACAGGAAGATGACTTCTTACCCTTCCATTCGCACTGATCTCGAAAATGCCGGGGCTATCTGGGAAGATGCTGCTGTTGTTGTAGACAATGGACTTATAACGAGCCGTAGTCCGAAGGACCTCGAAGCCTTTAACGCCAAAGTGTTGGAGGAACTGGGAGAAGGCATTCATGCAACAACCGGGCAGTTCACCCATGCCGAGAAAGGACTTGGGCAAGCCTGATCTGGAGATCGGTATACTGTCGGCTCCTTGTACGCTTCATGCTTGATTGTCTGTGCTCACTTCCTCAAACACGCCTGTTTCGCGATTTTTCCTCACTGCATCTGCATTGAAATATCGGCCATTCATGGCTATATATACCCCCGCTCCCAGGGTTTGAACAAATGCCAGGGCACTGCCCAAATTAAAGAGACCATCTGAGGATCCGAATTTATACGGGATCATGGCCCCCGTAAGCACGATGGTTTTACCCTGTACCTTCTGGGCTAATAAGCGGGCCGTTTTTGCCATCGTATCTGTTCCGTGCGTGATGATGATCTGTGTTTCATCTGCTTCTGTACAATGCCGCACAATCAGCTCCCGGTCACTGTCTGAAATCTCAAGGCTGTCTACCATCATCAGGGTTCGTATGTCTACATTCACCAGGCAGCGACCCAGCCGCAGCATTTCTGAAAGGTGGGAATCTTTGAAATATAATTGTCCTGATAATTCATTGTATTCCTTGTCGAAAGTGCCACCGGTAACAAAAATCCTTATACTCATGCGCACAAAAGTAATACACACCTGGTGAGCAGGGAAGGCCGACAGCCTGATGCTTACACTGTGGCACCCAGGTGGAATTTGCTGGTGGAACTACCTGGTTAAATCTACTGATACAGGCCTGGCTGCGGCAAGTCTGGAGAACATCAGAGTGCAACTTCAAAATCGTTGTTGCTGCCAGGTTTTACAGTGATGCGCCGATTAAGAGAGCGAACTACTTCGGGTTGCCTTCTTCCGTTGAATAGTTTTCCCGGATCCCAAATTCCATTTCCGTTGCCGTCGAACAGCAGGCGCAACTCGTAGTCACCGGGCAGAAATAAGGGTTGAGTGTAAGCTCCGGAACCTATGGCAACAGCGGAAACAACCTGGTTGTTCTGCACAAACTGCAGTACGGGGTTCTGAGCCGGCACCACGTTCTTTAAGCGCACCGTGACCGCACCATATTCGGATGCCTTCTTCGTATTAAAACTAATGGTGTCACTCTTCAACAGCCGTCGTCCCAGTGTATCTTCTGCAAATTCTTTCTTTGTGATCAGGTTGTACTGTCGTCCTTCAATCCAGGGCGTTACTAGTGTAAGAATTTTTCTGGTAGAGTCCAGTTGCAGCGAGTAACCCACGGGCTGAAAGGTGCTGTCTGTAGTGAGTGAAAGGGCAGAAGAATCGAGGGTGCGCAGCGGCTGCTCGAAAGACAGGACCAGGTTGCGCAAAAGGTCTTGCTGGGCGCCGTTGGTAACGTTACTGGTATAACGCAGGCGATTGTTTTCTGTTGCCGCGGGGCGGGTACCGCGCGCCGCTGCTGGTGTAGTTGCACTTGCCGGCGCTGTAACAGCCTCTTTAAAAGCAAGCAGCTCTATAGGAGCAGTACCACTTCGCACAATAACCGGGCTATCGGAAAAAGCAACTGTCTGGTTCTTGCCCTGGTAGCGCCTTGCTATGCCGGCGTCGCCCAGTGCATAAATCGCAAAAGTGCCGGGAGGAAGGTTTTTGAATAAAAAATTTCCCTGGGCATCCAGGCGGCTCACATAACGAGGACGCTCTTTGGCAATGGCTGAGTCTGCCAGCGAGCGGTGGAGGATCACCATTAGGGTTGTATCTATGGCACCTGTTTCTGCGAGTACTACCCTGCCAGATAACTGCAGAGAGTCTAGTGCCGTACCGGTAGAAAATGTGTACACAAAATTTTTCAATACGTTGCCTTCATTATAGTCGCGTATGGCGTTGCCGAAATTAAAAATGTAAGTAGTGTTTGGCTCAAGCGTGTCTCTCAGGCGAACAACAATTGTTTTTAGACGCTGCTGTACATCGGGAGTAGTAGGTAAAGTCGGCGTAAAGAGCAGGTTGTTCTGAACTTCCTCCAAATTCACATACTCGTCAAAAGTGAACGTAATACGATTACCGCGGAAGTTGAGGGTTGAATCTGGTGGGTCAACATCCAGCAGTACGGGAGGAAGCGAATCCCTTGGACCACCCTGCGGCGGAACAATGTTGGCACAACCGCTCCCCGAGATCATAGCACTAAAGGCCATCAGCAGCACCAAAGAGATCAGAAGAAAGGTTTTCATGATTGAGCGGCAAACATAAAGCCTTTCAAAACAACTGTTTTGCTGCGCTCTGCTAATAAACACCTAATTGTTGAGCTATGAAGGAGGTGGTAAACAGCCGGATTGGTAACCAAAACTTTTGGAGTTCCTCAAAACTGAATCAACAGTTGAATTAAATACGGTTGCCAAGCCGATCACATGCCGTAACGCCCAGGACTTACACTACCCACCCTTTCGATGCTAAATGCGAGCGCATGCAAAGTCCGGCATTTTGCTACAGGTTTAAGAAGCTGTGGCACTCATCAAAGGCCGGCGATCATCCTCTTCTTCTTCTGTTTGCAGTTCGTGAAGTGCAACTGCCAGTTTATTTGTTTTAACAAAGGCACACCAGTGGCATTCTTCCCTGCCACATCCGGTGTAGAAATCACGATTCTCTATTTTCTGATGCACTGTATGGATCTGTCTTTTCACTTCCTCTATGTCGTCATCCTTAATTAGCACTGTTTCGCGCAGGTATTCATTTTTCTTGTTAGGCTCAATAAAATCAAAATTAACACCGGCAACACTCCAGCCTTTACCGGAATAGTTCTCTACGAGGAGCCTGTAAAAAACTGCCTGCCGCCAGTAGTCGCCACCGTTCGGAATCCTGGGGTTGGGAGGAGCTAATTTTTCTCGTGCTTTTTCTGGATCACCTGTTTTATAATCCCAGATCTGGACGCTTTTGCCGTTGAATTCTAGCTTGTCAATCTTTCCTTTAATGCGCAGGTCGTCAACCATCACATGACGCAGGTTGTGTTCCAGCAGTAAAATTTGAGGGAAGGGAGATACCTGCTGTTCGTAATAGTTGGTGAGGATGGTTGCACCGTATTCCATCCTCCGTAAAAACTGTTCTTTTGTAAAATACTGCCTGTTGCGATTCATATACCAGGCAAACTCGGCAACGAATTCGTCGGTAGTAAGTAATACTTTCTGTTCCTGCCTTTTGCGGTGCAGCTTTTCCAGTGCGTGGTGCACGGCTGAACCAAATTCCAGCGCTTCATTTTTTGGAGATGGAATACGCACAATATTGCGGAAATAAAATTCTAGTGGGCAGCGCAGGTAGTTGTTGAGGGCCGAAACACTCATCACGAAACCTGCCACAAAACGGTCGGTGATGTCATCATCGAGGTGCGCTACTTCCGGAGCAACTGCCTTCTGAAAATGGAGTACCGAAAATTCGAAGATAGTTTCTGCAGATACTTCGATTGGTTCGCGCTGGAGGCTGGCCCCGTCGGCCATTTCTGCCAGGAACTGCGAAGGTTCTAATTCTTTGCCCTCATCCGAATAAGCAGCGAAAGAAAGGTGCAGGTGTTTCTTTGCCCGCGTCATAGCCACATAAAACAGGCGTCGTAACTCTTCCAGGTCGTTGCCTTTTGAGGCAGAGACGAATAGGGTGTCCGGAAAACTAAAGCCGGAAGACGGTTTGCGTTTTTTCTCCCAGCTGTTGCTGGTAACACCGGCGAAAAACACATGGTCAAATTCGAGACCTTTCGAGCCGTGGCAGGTCATCAGGTTTACACCTCGTTCATTGCCTGCAATCTGCACCAATGGTAAGATGAGGCCTTCGCGGCGCATCAGAGAGAGGCGGTTAAGGAATTCAGCAAGTTCTATAAACGGACTGCGTGCAGTTTCTGCCCGCACGTGATTGTAAAAACCGTTGATGAGTTGGAGCAACCAGTGTTTTTCAGGACTGTTCATCAGGTGGGTGAGGAAGCCGCCTTCCCTGATCACTTTTTCCAGAAGTCCCTGTACGGTTTCGTTCGATACGGCCTTGATAAGCGATTCCATTACCTGAACCGTTTCACACAGCTCTTTGGAAAGCCCCGTGTCAAACAGGTCTTTGGGTGCTTGCGCACGGCTGTCGCATACCCATTGCCGTAAGGAGGTGCGCATTCCTTTATAATTGGCGTCTGATACCTGCACTGATGCCTTGGCTATTTCAATTGCCGGTATACCGAACCATTCAAAATGCAGTATTTCGAAAAGCAGTCCATCGCCACCGAAGGGCGTGTCGTGTTCGGCCGCAAGGTAGTCGAGCACCATGATCAGCTGCTTCAGCAAGGGCTGATCGAGGATGTTTAAATTTCTTTTCGAATAAAAAGGAATACCCTTCAACCTGAAGTAGCGCGACAGTTCGTCACCGTATTTATTTTCGCGGTAGATAATGCCGATGTCTTTACCGGCAAGCCCTTTAGAAAGAAGTGCCTCTACTTCCAGTACAAGGCCTATCATTTCTTCCTGCGGATTTCTGTATTCCTTGATACGTGGTAAGTGGGTGAGGTGCATCACATCGCTGTGTGAGCTACGCAGGTCCTTGGTCAATCCTTCCACGTGATTAACGAGGCGTTCGCGGTTACGGTCTATCAGTACTTTCGATGCGTTGAGTATGGGCTGGGTTGACCGGTAGTTATTGGTAAGTATCACCGTGAGCAGGTCTTTTTGAAAGCCATCCGCAAAAGCCTGCATGTTTTCAATGTTAGCGCCCTGGAAACGGTAGATGCTTTGGTCGTCGTCTCCAACAACAAATACATTGGGTTTATCCCAGAATGAAATGAGGTGTTCTACAATTTTGTTTTGGGATCCCGAGGTATCCTGGTATTCATCTACCAGTATATATTGAAATTGTTCCTGGTAAGTGCGCAGCAGGGTTTCGTTTGAGCCAAATGCTTCGATCACCCAGGTGATCATATCGTCAAAGTCGTAGCGTGAGCGCTGGCGCATGAGCTCCTGGAATGTGGCAAACTCGCTGCAGGCCGCGCGCAGCTTTTCCATTTTTACGCGTTGTTCTTCTATATGGTCGGTTCTGACATCACCTTTTTTAAAACCCTTGCTGGCACGCTTGCATATGTACTCTTCGCGATTGGGAAGATCGGCAAGGTATTCATCAATTTTATTGCAGATGTGGTTGCCTGTCCACCCCTCCCGTTTCATGAGTGAGAACAGGGATTGCAGATTAGAAATTTCGTAATACACGTCTCCGCGATAGCGCTTCAGCGGATGGTTTTTGGGGAAGCTGTCGATGAGTTCTTTCAGCAGTTCAACCCGCTCCAGGTCGGAGATCGGATCAAGTGATGTTTTGTCGAACAAACCCAGGTTTTCCTGTATCACGTCGTTGCAAAAAGCATGAAAAGTATATATCTGTACACGGTAAGCATCGGGACCAACAAATTGCAGGAGCCGCCGGCGCATGGCCAACACACCAGCATCGGTGTAGGTAAGGCAGAGAATATTATTGGGTTCTACCTGGGCATCGCTGAGCAGGATTTTTCCAATGCGGGCGCTCAGTATCTGCGTCTTACCGGTACCGGGTCCCGCTATCACCATTACCGGTCCTTCGAGTGTATCAACCGCGC
>JBGTIL010000455.1:0-1978 GCA_041745695.1 Chitinophagaceae bacterium
CCGTAGTCTGCTAACAGAAAACGACCAGGTGTTTGTAAAAGATGGAGACCGGTGTTGGTTTGTAAAACTCGCAGAGATAAGGCTCTTTGAGAGCGTCGGCAATTACGCAAAGGTTTTCTTCGCTGGCAATAAACCACTGATTTTAAAATCGCTCAATTCGCTCGAAGAGCGGCTTGATGATAAAGTATTTTTCAGGGCTAACCGAAAGCATATCGTAAACCTGCGGCTTATAGATAAGATTGAACCTTATTTTAACGGGGGGCTTCTACTGGAGCTGAAAGGCGGGGAAAAAATTGAAGTAAGCCGCCGGCAAACGGTTAGATTTAAAGAGATGATGAGCCTGTAGTGGCTTAGCCCGAACAAGTGATCGTGGATTCTTCAAACTTATGATGCAACGCTGCTGTTAAATCTGGCTGCTCTTGCCCTCAACACCTCGACAGCAGCGGATCTGCCGGTATATTTACGTTTACGTATGAAACAACTTTTCTTGTTATTGGGATTTGGATGGCAGCTCATTGCCTGTGCACAAAAAGCCACATCTGTAATCGATGCTGCTGAAGTATTGCGCATAGAAAACGTATTGGCTTCAGATGCCATGCAGGGGCGAAGAACAGGCTCTCCACAGCTTGATAGTGCTGCCAGGTTTATCCGCGCAGAGTTTATGTCGGCTGGACTGGAGCCTATGGGCAAAGATTTTGTGCAGGAATTTGCTTTGATAAGGCCAAGGTTCATTGCAGTGAAGGCACAGATGGATGGCCGCGTGTTGGATCCCAGGAATGTCATCGTGGTAACAACGACGCCCAACCTTGAAGTAAATGAGAAAATGGGTTACCGTATTCAATACTTCACCAGCAAAAACATCGCAGATGCAGTACAGTTGAGCCGCGCTGCCAGGGCGGCCATTAGTGCAAAAGAGAATACGGTCATCTTCATTGATACTGTGTTTGCTCAGCAATTCTCCCGGCTTACATCCTTAAAACGCCAGCTGTTTCAATCCGACCATAGCGTGATATTCGTATTGGGAAATCAGCAGCCCAGGGCGTACACGATCACTGCAGAACACAGCATCGATTCAACCATCTTGAAAAATGTGGTAGGCATGCTTCCCGGGAAAAGCCGGAAGAATGAGTATGTGATTTTTTCGGCTCACTACGATCATATCGGTATCGGCAAGCCGGTAGCTGGTGACAGTATTTACAATGGTGCCAATGACGATGCAGCCGGTACCACCGCAGTAATGATGCTGGCGCGCCATTTTAAAAAATTAGCCAATAATGAGCGCACCCTGGTTTTTGTGGCTTTCACCGCAGAAGAAACCGGAGGCTTTGGTGGACAGTATTTTTCCAGAAGCCTGGACCCAGCCCGGATAGCAGCCATGTTCAACATTGAAATGATTGGGACCCACAGTAAATGGGGGCCAAATTCAGCCTTTATTACCGGCTTCGATAAATCAACGCTGGGTAGTATACTGCAGACAGCATTGAAAAATTCTGGATTTACCTTCTACCCGGACCCTTATCCCGACCAGCAGCTTTTTTATCGTTCAGACAACGCCACGCTTGCCCTCCTGGGTGTACCGGCACATACCATCTCCACGGCAAAAATGGACAATGAGCCATTTTATCACCAGCCTGGTGATGAAGTAAAAACACTGGACATCGAAAATATGAGTGCCATAATCAATGCTATTGCCGTCAGTGCAACTACAATTATCTCCGGCAAGGATACTCCGACAAGGGTCGCTATCGAGAAATAGAGAAAGGCTCAATAAGCTGCAGTTGTTGAGCGGTGGCAGCCGGGTGGGAAACGCTCAGCTATCCATAGGGTTTCAGAAGTTATCAGCGGTCATTTATATAATGAAGCTCATTTACTAGTGCTTGTTATTACGCTGTACCAGGCGCAGGAAAAATTGGAGCATTCGGAGTCGCCGTCCTGAGTTTCCTAACTCAGGACGTTTCTTTCAGCCTCTCTTAATAAA
>JBGTIL010000456.1:0-9244 GCA_041745695.1 Chitinophagaceae bacterium
CAGTTGAGTGGAAAGGACGATTCTGTTAGCCAGCATGCCATGTATCTGCTTGGCGATTCGTATTTAAAAACGGCCCAGAAAAGTGCAGCCCGCAATGCGTTCCTGTTCAGCTCAGTGAACAACAGCAACAGTGTGCAGAAAGAAATCTCCCGTTTCAATTACGCGAAATTATCTTATGAACTGGGTTACCAGGACGAAGCCCTGAAAAGCCTGCGCACCTTCCTGAACGACTATCCTTCATCTGCCTATGTCGATGAAGCCTCGGAACTGCTTGTAGGTGCTCTTGCTAATACGAATAACTACGCCGATGCCTTAACCCTGCTCGACAACCTGAAATTTGTATCCACCAATACGAAACGTTTATACCCACGCATCCTGTATGGTCGCGCAACAGAATTGATTAATGATGGACGCATAGCAGAAGCAGAAGTTTTGCTCGACAAGGCGCTGAAGGATCCCAACAATTCTTCTGTATTACCGTTAGTAAATTTTTGGAAAGGAGAACTGGCGTACAGGGCAGACGATGTGGATGCGGCCATTCGTTTTTATAACGCTTACCTGGAAGCAGGTGCACCTTCGAGTGGTGAAGCAAATGGCAGGAATGTCAAATACAACCTGGGTTACACCTACTACCGGAAAGAAAATTACGCGGTAGCACGAACTTTCTTCGAACCGCTCTCTACTAATGTCGCGCTCAACTCTGATCCCGTTGTTCAGGATGCGTATATCCGTAGCGCGGACACCTATTTCATGGGAAAATCTTATGCCCAGGCACGCAGCATGTACGACAACGTAATCAGGTTTTCCTGGCCGGCTGAGGATTACGCAACGTTTCAGAAAAGCATGATTGCAGGCATCAACAATCCCACCGAAAAAGTTGCATTGCTCAATACTATGATCCGCAAATTTCCCGGCTCTTCTTTGGTCGCCGACGGAAATATGGAGATTGCCAATACTTATTTGTCTCAGGAAAAATTCCGGGATGCATTGCCTTACCTCGGCAACATTATAAAAGCCACTGGAAATAATAGTTTGAAACCACAGGCGTTGCTTAAGTCGGGCATTGCTTACTACAACCTGGATAATAACAATGAAGCTATCGTACAGTTTAAACAGGTGATCAATACTTACCCCAACGCACCTGAAGCAGAAGATGCCCTGGAAAACCTCAGGAGTATTTATGTGGAAGGCGGTCGTCCGGGCGAATACGCGGAGGCTGCGCGCCAGGCTGGAAAACCACTGTCCGTAAGTGCAGAAGATTCCCTGACTTTTGGAGCTGCGGAAATCCAGTACCGCAATGGGTCTCAAAATGCACTGGCTTCCTTAGAAGGCTATGTACAGCGCTTTGCTGCCGGCGCCCATGCCGTGGAAGCGAACTTCTACGTTGCAACGATCTATAACACCCGCAAAGATTGGGCAAAAGCACTGCAAAGCTTTAGTGCTGTGGCGCAAAAGGCACCCAATCCATTCGCCGAAAGAGCCGTTCTGGCAGCAGCCCGCATCAATTTTTTCGAGTTGAAAAATTATCCCGCTGCAGAGGAGTACTATGCGCAATTAAAACAACTTACAGGCAACCAGGAAACAAGGCTCGAGGCGATGCGCGGCCTGCTGCGCAGCCAGTACCAGCAGCAGAAGTGGACAGAGGCTGCAGACAATGCCAAGGAATTAGTGGTGCAAAAGGGCAGTAGTGCCGATGACAAAGCACTGTCTAACATGACCATTGGAAAAAGCGCACAGGTACGAGGTGAATACGACGCTGCACTGGCAGCTTTCAGGGCAGTGGTAGCAGTGAATAAAGGTGCACTGGCAGCAGAAGCCCGGTATGAAATAGGGGCGGGATGGTTTGCCTTATCGCGTTGGGCAGATGCAGAGAAAGCTGCTTTCGAGGTGATCAATAAATCAGGATCCTATGATTTTTGGGTAACGAAGGCTTACATTCTGCTCGGCGATGTATACGGAAAACAAAAAGATTACTTCAACGCCAAAGCAACCTTCCAGAGCGTAATTGAAAATAGCCTCAATGCCGCGCTCAAGGCAGAAGCGCAAACAAAACTGGACCAGATAGTAAAGGAAGAAAGCGGCAGCAGCAAGCTGGATACCCAATAATACTTCACGACAAGAAACTAATATGCGTACAGGCTTTTTATTGCTCACAGGAATTTTAGCAGCATCAACTGTTTTAGCACAGGATACTACCCGTCGGCGGGAAGTGAGTGTTACTTCAAGCTTTAAGCCCGTGCTGAAGGAGGCTGCGAAAATAAATTTCAGCGCCACGCCGCCCTCGGTAGATACAGCACGTCCGCGGCTGCAGTACAGCATCCCGGCACAGAATCTTGCTTTTGCCTACCAGCCGGGCACATTAAAACCACTGGCACTATCAATTGACACAGGTGGCACCTGGGACAGCTGGAACTACGCCAAGGTGGGCTACGGCAGCCTGAGCACGCCCTACTTCGAAACCGGACTTTCCCTGGGCGATGGCAATCGTACCGGGATAAACATTTATGGAAAACATATCTCGTCGAAAGGCAAAATTCAATTCCAGGATTATAGCAACACTGCTGTTGGTTTTAATGGTTTTATTAAAGCAGGCAACAATGGTGAGCTAACAGGTGGTCTCACGGCTTCGCAGGCACGTTACAACAAATATGGTTTTGAGCCCAAAAACCTCATGCCGCCTGAAGACTCGATAAAACTTGCCTACAACACAGTTACTACCCGCATCGGGTACCGAAACATCAACCGCAATGACCTCGGACTGTCCTTCGCGCCACAAGTAAGGATAGACATGTTTAATGATCGACTTAAGAACAGGGAAACAGGGATGTACTTCAATATTCCGGTAAGAAAAACCCTCGGCGGTAAGTTCGAAGCAGATGTGGCACTCGAAGGGTCTGTCAACCGTTTTTCACCCAATAATAAGAATACTGTCAAGAGTAATTACTTTTCCATCGCTCCGTCAGTGTTGGTCAAAACAAGTAACATCTTTTTGCAGGCAGGCATCAGGCCGTCCTGGGATAACGGCGCGTTCAAATTGCTACCAAACGTAATGGTAGAAGCAGGATCCACCAACAAGCAGATCACTGTAATGGGTGGCTGGATCGGCTACCTGCAGTCTAATTCTTTTCAGTCGTTCGTCAACTATAATCCCTACATCTGGGCGCCGAACTTCGTTAATAACAAGCGTGTGGAAGAAGTATATGGGGGGATCAAAGGAGTGTTGACAGATCACTTTAGTTATAACGTAAAAGCCGGTTACCATAGCTTTTCCAATCATCCGTTATTTAAAAATGATACCGGTTCCGGGAAGTCGTTTGCTGTCATCAACAAACCGAAACTGAAGGCTATTAACATCAACGGTGAGATTGGATATACGGCAGGTGAAAAATTCTCCCTTCGTTCCCGGCTGGAGTTAAACCGCTATATCGACCTGCAGGAGTTTGACAGGGCCTGGGGATTACTGCCGTTTCAGTTTACTACATCGCTGCGTTTGCAGGTGCTGAAAGACCTGTACGTTAAGGGCGACCTTTTCGCATTTGATGGCGCACCATTTGAAACAAAATTAGACGGACGTGGCAGAACAGGCAGCCTGGTAGACCTAAGTGCCGGACTTGAATTTGCTGTTGTGAAAAACGTAAAGCTCTGGGCGCAGTTCAATAACATACTTGGGAAAGAATACCAGCGGTGGCAGCAATATCCAAGTTATGGCTTCAACTTTCTGGGAGGAGTAGTATTTTCGTTCGCTAAAACGAATTGATACCTGGTGCTATCTTCTCTTACATCTTATCTTACCCAGTTCAAGAAGGTAGTCATTCCCTTCATTGGTACTTTTGAATTGCGGCACCAGCCCGCCACACTCGATTTTGCCAACCGGCTTATTTATCCTCCCCTACAGGAAGTGCATTTTGCGCCGCAGGCAAACGTACCGCCAGAGCAGCTCAACTTCCTCGGTTGGGAGCTGGAACTGGACGGGGTAACGATCGAGGAAAGGCTTAGCCAGTTTGGACGGGCACTCAAGTCAACTATAACGGAGGCTGCTTTTTTATGGGAAGGTTTTGGCGAACTCAGTGCTGCAGAAGATGCTGTGCTGTTTACACCATCGCGGAGCAGTCGGCTCAATGAAGTAGCTGCAAACAAGATCATCAGGCAGAATGTGCACCACGGCGTTTTAGTTGGGGAGAAAGAAATGAATTCCGGCGACATCTCTTACATAGAGGCGCCGGTAGCGGTGAAACGTTCTTACGTAAATTGGGTAGGTTGGATCGTTGCCTTATGTGCGCTTCTTTTCATCGGCTATCAATTGAGCGCCAAAAATTTTCACCCGTTTGCTTCCGGGCTGCAGCAAAAGCCGCTGCTTAAAATTCCGGGTAAGCAAAGTTATTAAGTCCAACTGCTTTACCGCGACGGCAAGGCTTACGACAGCGGTTCGGAATTAGAATGAACATTTCCCGTTAGTTATAATGTGGAGACGTGCAAAAAGGAAGTTCTAAAACATAACATGGGTACTGTACGTCACACCGAATGTCCTGTTTGCAGAAGTCGGCAAATAAAGTTTTCAACAACGGTTGCCGATCATTCGGTAAGCGGTGAAGCCTTTGATGTTTGGATGTGCACGACCTGCACGCTTCGTTTCACACAAGATGCCCCCGACGAAGTTTCTATCGCGCGGTATTACAGATCAGAAAACTACATCTCCCATACCGATTCCAACAAGGGCATCATCAATCAACTATACAAGCGGGTTAGGCGATATACCCTGGGCTCGAAAGCAAAGTTGCTGGTGAGGCATACAGCAACGCACAGTGGCAAGCTGTTGGACATTGGCTGCGGTACGGGTGCTTTTCTCAACCGGATGCAGCAAAACGGATGGGAAGCCAAAGGACTGGAGCCGAACGGCGAAGCGCGACAACTGGCTAAAAACCTTTATGGTATCGAAGCAGGAGCTACAACCGAACTATTTACCCTGCCACCTGCTTCTTTCGATGCAATAACGATGTGGCATGTGCTCGAGCATGTACACCAGCTGCACAAGTACCTGGAGCAAATTACTACGCTACTGAAAACAGGGGGCAGGCTGTTTGTTGCAGTGCCTAATTATACCAGCCTTGATGCTGAAGTTTATGGTAATCACTGGGCTGCCTATGATGTTCCAAGGCATCTTTATCATTTCACTCCTGCAGCTATCTCAGCCCTGGTGGCGGAACATGGAATGAAAGTACGCTCCTGGGAACCTATGTGGTTTGATGCTTTTTATATCGGTATGTTGAGTAGTAAATACCAAACGGGCAGCACCTCCTATGCCGGCGCCCTTTTCAACGGGCTGCGCTCCAATCTTCTTGCGCTTCGCGACCACAGGCGCTGCAGCTCGGTTATTTACGTTATATCAAAGGCTGATAAAGAAGGAGCGTGACTTCCGCGCAGGCACACGCACCAGCATAGTTACAACGGGAAACGAATCTCGTAGAGTTGCGGCCACAGCTTTCCTGTTACATAAACTTTCTTTGTTTCGGGATTGTAAGCAATACCGTTAAGTACGTTAGCGCCCGGCATTGTAGATTTGGTGCGGTTGGCAAGGTCAGTAAGATCAAGTTTTGCTACTACCTGCCCGCTGGCAGGATCTATTTTAAAAATGTAATTGGAGATCATGTACTGGTTCGCATACACGTAGCCGTTAATGTATTCGAGCTCATTGAGGTTCACGCTCGGGCTGCCGTTTTCTGTAACTCCCTGTGTGCGCATAAGGCGAAAAGTGGTTGGATTGTAGAAATAAAGATTGTTGCTCCCGTCCGTTACAATCAGGTTTGTACCATCGTTGGTGAGGCCCCAGCCTTCAGTGTCCAGTGAAAATTCATTGATCTTTTTAAAGTCATGTGCTGTATAAACGAAAACCTTTTTTTCTTTGTAGGTAAGCTGGTATAGGGTGTCATTTAAGATGGTGATGCCTTCTCCAAAAAAAGCGGAGTCGAGCGAGATACCCCTGATCTCCTTTCCTGTAACGAGGTCGGTGTGCATTAATTTGGAACTGCCGTAATTGCCGGTGCCCTCGATGAGTTGCCCTTTGTAAAACTCCAAACCCTGTGTATAGGAGGAAGTATCGTGCGGGTAGATGGCGGCTACAGTATGACTTAGAACTGGTATGGTAGTTTTTGAAGCGCTGTCGCCTGCACCCGTGTCCTCGCTGCTACAGGCTGTTATATATACTATTGGAACAAGCAGAAGCGCAATGAATGGTCTCATGTTACAAAAATAATTATTGGGTGATGCCCAAACTGTTAAACAAAAATAGGCTGGCGCTTTTGTTTTCTAAATCCGGGATGTATATTTGACTCCTGCCTAATTCTTTCCGTATCCCCTAAAGAGCCGCCTACTCCATTTTGTCCTCCCATTTGCCGCTCCAATCCTTAGAGAAGTTTTTACCTTTTCCTACGCTTGTTTTTCTCAATATCGTCTAAAAAACTCATGTCCGTTACCGTTATCCTGATGCGTACCGTTAACTATTCGAACCATGAGAGCGATATTATTGTGTGTTTTACTCGTACAGGCAATGGCGGTTTTTGCACAACAGCCCTGCGCCACCAGTCAATATGCCGCCTGGCAGAAGGAAACGAATCCTGCGATGGTGAAGAATGAAAGCATTGTAGAAAATTTCATCCGCCAGCAGGTGCTGTCGCAGACGGCAACGGAGGCAACAGAAGAAGGCAGCGCTGCATCAATATTTCGGATTGCTGTAGTGGTGCATGTGCTTTATAATACGGGGGCACAAAATCTTTCTGATGCCATCATCAAAAGCAATATTGCAGCACTCAACCGCGATTTCCGCAGGCAGAACAGTGATACCGTTAATACACCGGGGCGCTTCAGAGGATTGGCTGCCGACGTAGAAATAGAATTTGTACTGGCAACCGCTGATCCGAAAGGAAGAGCCACTACAGGTATTATCAGAAAACAGACCGCCGTTACACAGTGGCGCATGGATGACAAGATCAAGCGCAGCGCAATGGGCGGTTCCGACGGCTGGAACCCGGAGAGCTACCTGAACATCTGGGTGGGTCACATGCAAAATCTGTTGGGCTATGCCAGTTCCCCGGGCACTGCTGGTCTCGATGATGGAATCGTGGTGAGTACTTATTCCTGGTCTTCAGACAAAGCAGGAACAGTGCAGCATCTGAGCCGCACTTCTGTTCACGAAGTGGGTCACTGGCTGGGCTTAAAGCATATCTGGGGTGACACCTACTGCGGCGATGACCTGGTTGCCGATACACCGCCACAGGGAAATTTTACTGCCGGGTGCCCAAGTGGATTTCGCTTCTCCTGTAACAATTCCGCAACAGGTGACATGTATATGAATTACATGGATTTTACTTCCGATGCCTGTATGAACCTGTTTACCAAAGGGCAGAAACAAAGAATGCGGAGCCTGTTTAATGCCGGTGGCCCCCGGGTATCTTTACTTTTTTCAAAAGGGCTTCATACGCCCTGGCTGCAGGAAGCACCCATCACGGAGGCTTTGCCGGCAGAACCTTCCAAATTTAACCTGTATCCCAACCCTGCTGGTTCTTCCATAGTGGTCGACTTCTCTTACAATGGCTCATGGATCGGTAAAGAACTGCAGATCCTGAACATGGGCGGCACGGTTGTTCACAGGGAATTCATCAGGTCGAAAACCCAGACTATCTCCTTAAGTACGCTGAAACCTGGTGTCTATTTTATCAGAGCGGGGAACGGATCTGAAAACATTTTAAAAAAGTTGATCAAGCTTTAGCGCAGCATCATTGCAGCCGCCGACTTTCCCAACTCGGGTGCGAGCGCTACGCCTATGCCCCCCATACCAAGGAGGCAAAAAACACCAGGCTGTACCTGCTCAACTATCGGTAGTTTATTGGCTCCCATGCCCATAATACCTGCCCACCGCCGCTCTATAGAATAGGGGTGTTTGTAATTGGGCAGCACTGTATTTTTAAGATACCGTTCGAGGGCTGCCTGTATAGAAGCAGACGTTAATGGTTCGGTAGTTTCTTCTTCGCTAAAATTCGTGTTGCGTGCGCCTCCAAGCAACACTCGGTTTCCTAAATTTCTAAAGTAATAATAACCTTCTTCCGAATGGAAAGTTCCCTGGAACGGAAGCTTTTTAATTGGAGATGTGAGCAGCATTTGCCCCCGGGCTGGTGTAACAGCGATGTCAGGCAGCAGCTCTCTGGCATGGGCATTTGAACAAATGAGCAGCGCACTGGCTGAGAAACGAAGTCCATCCTGTGCCTCCACTTTTATTTTTCCCTGTGCCGGTTCGAAGGAAGCCACTGCCACGCCCTGGATCACCTGCACTCCCGTAGACTGAACCTTTTGAAGCATGCTGCACAGGAGCTTACCGGGGTGCAGGTAGCCTTCACCGTTAGTTTGTACCAGGTGACTTGTATTGGCAAACCCGAATCTTTCGAGTTTTTTATCTGCCAGCTGAAAGGTTCTTTTACAACCCGTTACCGATCGAAGCAAAGCATTGAGGTAGGCACAATGATTCAGCAGATCCCTGGCTGTTTGCTGGTCATCGTTGCCAAACAATTCAAATCCACCGCAACGATCGAAATCAGCCAGTGCACCAAAATGTTTTTGTATTTTTTTTAATCCGCGGTATCGCAGTGCAACAAGATCTACCATTTGAGCTGCACCCATCACACCAGCATCATGAATTAATTCGGTCAGACTTCCAAAACACGCGAAGCCTGCATTACGTGTACTTGCAGAAGCCGGAATAGCGGCTTTCTCCAGTATGGTAATTTTTAGATGTGGCTTCTTTTTCTTCAGGTAGAAAGCTGCCCACAAGCCTGCAAAGCCGGCGCCTACAATGATGATATCCTGTTTTGTAAAAAATGTTTCTTTCTCCCAGATACTGATCATCCTTGTTCTTTAAAGACCATAAAACTAATTTAACCCCTTGTTAAGTTACCGATGATTAGTTTCGGAAGGCTATAAATACCAATCTATGAAAAAATCTGTTTTTTATTGCACCGCGGCGCTGTTGTTTACGGCTTCTGTTTCGGGCCAGGGTTTGAAGGGCTTAATAAAAAAAACTACAACTACGGATTCTACTGCTCAACCCTCGGGTCTGGGAAAGCTGATGACAAAATCTGCCGGAAAAGGAAGCCTTAGCAGTACAGACATCATCAACGGTTTGAAAGAGGCACTTAGTGTCGGTACAAAAAATACAACAGGCAAAGTATCTGCTGCAGACGGCTTTTTTAAAGATGCC
>JBGTIL010000457.1:0-2653 GCA_041745695.1 Chitinophagaceae bacterium
TGCTCATTCTGCATGCTGACCATGAACAAAACTGCTCTACTTCAACGGTGCGCATGGTAGGATCGTCTGAATGTAACTTATATGCTTCAATTTCTGCCGGTATTTCTGCGCTTTGGGGCCCGCTGCATGGAGGCGCCAATCAGGCAGTTATCGAAATGCTGGAGCAGATCAAAAATGATGGCGGCGATACGGATAAGTGGGTCAAAAAGGCAAAGGATAAGAACGATGGCTTCCGCCTGATGGGTTTTGGCCACAGGGTTTACAAAAACTTCGACCCCAGGGCCAAGATCATTAAAAAAGCGTGTGATGAAGTATTGGAGAAATTAGGCGTTGATGACCCGATACTGGATATTGCCAAAAAACTGGAAGAAGCGGCTTTAAACGACCCTTACTTTGTGGAACGCAAGCTGTACCCAAACGTAGATTTCTATTCGGGCATTATTTACAGGGCATTGGGATTTCCCACCGAAATGTTTACCGTTCTGTTTGCTTTAGGCCGTTTACCGGGATGGATAGCGCAATGGAAAGAAATGCGTGAAAATAAAGAACCGATTGGCCGCCCGAGACAGGTTTATGTAGGAGAAACAGACCGTAAGTTTGTTGGGATTGATAAGAGGTAACCGTAACCGTTTTAGGTTTGATCCCAATATCACTTGTTTAGCAGTCCTTAAGTTTAGCCTTAACTTTTGATTTATGATTTATCATCAAATAATCATTCCCACAATGGCGCCTGTTAATAAACTGGCTAAAGTGCCACCTAATAAAGCTTTCAACCCCAACTGAGATAAAGTCTGGCGCTGGTTTGGGGCCAACGAACCGATACCGCCAATTTGTATCCCGATAGAAGCGAAATTAGCAAAGCCGCATAAAGCATAAGTTGAAATAATAATGGCCCGTTCATCAGTTAAAACGCCTGAACTTTTAAGCTGCCCTAACGTTCCGTATGCAAAAAATTCGTTCAAAATTGTTTTTTCGCCAAGCAATTGGCCAACTAAAAACATATTTTGCGTATCAATACCGATTAACCAGGCAATAGGCGAAAAAATATATCCCAGGATATATTGTAAAGTGAGCCCCTCATATTGCCCGCCCGAACTGGCTTTTATCGTTTCATTTAATCCCGTCCAGGTGCCAATACCCTGAAAAAATATAAAATTGAGCATGGCCATTAAAGCAGTAAAAACCAAAAGCATGGCGCCTACATTTACAGCAAGCCTTAGCCCGTCGCCGGTTCCAATGGATATGGCTTCCAGCACATTGGTGCCAATTTTTTCTTTTGGCAATTTGATGCTTGGGTTGATTTTTTCTGGCTCGGTTTCCGGGAGCAGGATTTTTGAAAGCAGGATGGCAGCTGGCGCCGACATAATAGAAGCACATAACAAATGGGTTGCAAAAGCCTGTTGTGATTCGGGTGATGTGCCGCCTAAAAAACCTACATAAGCTGCCAGTACGCCGCCTGCAATATTTGCCATACCGCCAATCATCAAACACAGCATTTCAGACCGCGTCATTTTTTCTATATAAGGTTTAACTAATAAAGGCGCTTCAGTTTGCCCTAAAAAGATGTTTCCGGCAGCAGCCAGGCTTTCTGCACCAGATAAGCGCATAAATTTTGATACCACCCAGGCAAATACATAAACGATTTTTTGAAGGATGTTCAGATAGTACAATAACGAAGTAAGGGCTGAGAAAAAAATAATAGTTGGCAATACCTGAAAAGCGAAAATATAACCGAAAGAATCGGTGCGGTTGATCAGGTCGCCGAAAAGAAAACTGGCGCCTGCCCGTGTAAAATCCAAAATCCCAACAAAAAAACTGGAAATAATATTAAAAAACGACTTAATAAACGGAACTTTCAGTACAGCAACCGCAAATATTAACTGGATAAGTAAGCCAGAAAAGACGATTTTCCAACTTATTGATTTTTTGAAAGAGCTGAATGCAAACGCAATGGCTATAATTGCTGCAATTCCTAATAACCCGCGTAAAATTTGTTCAGCAACCAGGGGCATACCTTGTTTTGTGGGCTTAAAGTACGATAAATTTCACAAGAATGATTGATTTTGTCATCCTGAACGCAGTGAAGGATCTCTGATAGAAAAGCATAGTGTTCAACAACAGGCAGTTACAGGCTCATAATCGTTCCCTGTACGACGAATCCTTTGTTGCACTACCAATGACGTATTCCACCTCCGTCAGAGGAGGACAGCATATCGGCATTGCAAGCCTCCTTATGGCATCCAGGTTAGCAGATTTCGCTGTCCCCGCTGGCGGGGGACAAAGGGGGGCAGATGCATTAACCGTCACTTTTATTGTTTATTTTCGGAAAAATTCCTTGGTAAGGATGACAAACGGATACACTACAGTTGTGTTTCCCACAAAGTAATTTGATCTTTCAGGAAGATTTCCGTTTGGAAAGTTCATCGCGGATCTTGGCTGCACGCTCATAAGCTTCATCCGTTAAAGCTTCCTGTAGTTTTGCCTTCAATTCCTCCTCGGTTAAAGAAGAATAATTTTGAGCCGTTTGAGCTATCTTTTCTTCGGCGGGCGCTTCCATGTTTTCCAAAAAAACAAAATCGCTTCCTTCTATTACGATGCCGGCTGTAGATAAAATGAATTCGTAAGTGTAAATAGGGCATTCGAAACGGACCGC
>JBGTIL010000458.1:0-4258 GCA_041745695.1 Chitinophagaceae bacterium
TAGCTTTATAGGTTCTACATTGTCAGAATCAAATTGCAGATCACTAGTTTTATCAAATTTATCTTTTTCTATCTCTACTCTAAGTTCCCATCCAAGATATCCGGCATTAAGTCTATCCATCATTACAGCCCCCGAAATGTAATTTAACTTTTTAGAAAACATGCCTCCTAATAAATATCTAAACTGATGTTTTTCGTAATATCTATCCAAAATATTAGAAAGTTTATCTTCATAGGCATTATAGCTTGACAAATATTTTATTTTGTCTTTAAAATATTTATTTTTAGCATACAAATAGGCGATATACGATGATGCTCCCCAGCCACCACCTGATGCAGTTGAAAAGAAATCAATTTCACTAAGAATGTTTTTAGAACTATCGGGGTGCGTACTCCCTTTCAACAGAATCTTCTCCAACTCAAGTAATGACCCTACTGTGAATGCAGATGCTCTGAGACCACCACCGGTTGCACACAAAATAACCAATTTGTTTGTATCTTGATTAAGCCTTAAGTTTGGTGACTTATAATAGCTAAAATCAGTCCTTTGATGAAATTCGTTGTTGAAATTTTTCCATTTGTAGTTAGCCTTATCAACTTTTACTTGCCTAGTACAAGCGGATAACATAACCGCTATAAAAAGTAAAATTTTTGCCATTTCGATTTCAATTAAAAATATCGACATAAACACTTATTATGTTTCTTTCTAAAATATTTCCTCACCGGGGTATGGGTATTATCATACGAAGCTTGACACAAAATTTAATTCCCTCAATTAGCCACACCAAGGCCTTTCTTCATAAGCCAGGATGCCCTACTAGACAGCCGCTTAACTTTTTAGCTGTGCTGTTTATCGCAAAGACTCTAGTAATGTTGTAACTAGGAGCATGACTCACCCAACCCCTTGTAGGGCTAATTGCTACACATGTTGGTTGAAGTCATGAATATACCTTTGACTTTATATACCCTTGCTGTGATGTACTGCTAAATTTAAACTTACTAATTATAGGCATAACAACACAGAGAGTTGAAAATTTTATTATGTGTGTAGTTGCTCTCACTTTTAATGAAGATTGGGCTGAAGAGCTTTTCTAAGGGATCGACTTCCAGTCGCCAAAGAACCTGATCATGAGAGAAAGTCTGTCAGTTTGCATAAAAAATATCTGAGAAGTTTAGGTTTTTTAGAATTTAATAATTTTTATTTCCTTTTCAGGATAAGTATATATTGCTCTCGTCACCTTGATGTCATCTCCCACAAGCTCAGCCTTTATATTTAAATAAATTGGTTTCGATCTTTTTTCATCTAAAACATAGTCATGCACCAAAAATTTATTCTCGTCCCATCTTGTATCTGACAACATGGGTACTATTTTTTCTTTTGTACCACCACCTCCCTGCTTTGTGTAGCGTACGTAAAGTTCAGGTTTTGACTTGGGTGTCAGCTTCTTATATAGCAGCTCTATTACAATACCTTCAATCCCATTACGTAAGGACCTTGATATTACAGTATGAACTTGTTTACTTGTTACAGGATAATTACTATTTAAAACTAAGTTTTCTTCTTCTAACCGAACATGGTTAATGAAATATTTGTCAGGCGTTCCTAAGTTTTCTTTTAATTCGGCAATTTGAATCATATAATAAACGGTAGGATTTTTTATTTCTATTTCCATAGAATTATTTTTTTCCCAACTAACACTATCAATAACATTCAAAGCAGCGATCAAGCCAGGGTCTATAGTGGCAGTATACTTCTGTATTTCATTCAACAAATCTTTCGGTTTAATATTATTCGTGGTTTCTCTTTTAAGTTTTATTTTTATAGAATTTGCCTTTATCCCACTGAATACAAATCGCCCAGGCTTACAAAATCTAAGCGTGTCAATTTGAGTTACTACTAAACCTGACGCATCGACATTTCCTATAACTGCTTTTTTTCCTAAGAATCCTTTCAATGATATTGTAAGTGAACGTTTAAAATCCTCTTTATGGACATCCTCGGAAGGATGATCAGAAAGCACAATTACGTCAGGATTTAGTTCTCCACTAATAGAGGCATACTTCGTCTTTTTGTCGTAACTAATAAACTTTTTACCGATTGCGTTCGCTTGAGCAGGTGTAAATCTAATCCATGTCTGGGAATATGAGGAGAAAGATGCCGCAACAAGTATAATTGTCAAGTGAAGTATTCTTTGTGTCATGTTTCTGAGATTATATGAACAACAATTAATATCATAAAGGACTGGTAGCTTTCGGAAAACTAAAAACAAACGTGACCTCCTTATCGAGTTGCGGCTTGTTATTCAAGGCCCGGAAGCAAAATTTTAAACCCTGCCTGATTAGGAATTTCGCCCTAATTACGGAAAATCCAAACCTAAAGCCAATTATTAGGGGTGTTTGCAGTATTGTACAGAGTCCGAAATAAAAGCACTTTGTAGGACCGTCTCTAACGGCTCTAATGGATAGTAATGAGCATAGTGTGCTGTCCGAACCTGTTAACAAGTATTCTGCCAGATACCCCTTACTAACAGGACAAAAAACATGAACCAGAACCGAATACGCCAATTAGAAACTATTTTTTCAGTCTATTTGATCGTCCCCTTTCGCAGTTACAACATGATGTAGTGGACTTGATTTGCCGTCTTCTGGAACAATATAGCGTTTAAGATTCCAAACTTGTTATCATTTTATTGTACGGTAGTAAATCTTAATGGTATGGTACTAAATGGCAACTGCAGACTCATTTTGACATGATGGGCCTCCTTGCAGAACCGTACATAAATTTTCATATCTTAGTTGATACCCGCTCAATCTGCTTAGGATAACGTTTCACACTCGACATACTGACTCCTGTTAGACTGACCGTTTCGGCCACCGACAAGCCCCGTTTAACGGCTTTCTTCACATTGGCAAATTTCTAGGCGTTGCGTCCTTTTGGACGACCGATGTGTTTGCCTTTGGCTGCAGCCAGCAACTGGCTCGCCCGCGTCGTCTCTAAAATTTTTCCCGGTCGTGCAGTGCCTATCATTATTGACCCTACTTTTTGGCCTTTTTTTCGGGCTATTCATGCCAGGTGGCGTGAGTGAACGGCCAGGTTCAGAAAGGTATTGCTTATTGGACCCTAATACCGCTAAGCTGGTCTACACCTGCTACATCTCGCCAGGTAGGTCATTTAACCGCGGTGGCAGACCATCGCGAAGGTCCGCCACCGCGGTACGAAGCGGTAAACACACTTAATCGTCCTGTATACCTGCTCGATTACTGCCCGCCAGGTCTTTCAATCGGCGATTAGTTGTGCTAGCGCCCGCTAGGTTAGTCCCTACTCAGCTTGCCCCCCGGTTTAACCCTGTACTTCTGCCAAGTCAGCCTGCCTGCACGCACTTGCCAGTGTCTACGCTATGCTTGCCAAGCAGCTGCCAAGTGTCTGCTACCTATCTGTGGGGCGTCTGGGGCATGTCTGGGGTATATCTGTGCTGTGTCTGTGCCATGTCTGAGGATTTTTAGCCACTACCTGCCCCAGTCTGTGACGCATCGATGACGGCTGTAATAGAACATGTTTGGTCAGACTTTACGCAGGTACAGGGTGGTAATGCCTTGCCGGAGTTGAATCGGATAAGTGTCGAGTTCGCGGTCGATCAGCTTGTGATCGTGGGGCACGGGCCGGGAGATATACTGGGGATCGATAAAGATGATGTTAAGCCGCTCATGGACCTGTCCCGGTATACGCTCAGTATGCTTGAGCATGTGCTCACTACTGGTGGTCGCCTTGGTGTGGGCGATGTCGTCGAAATAGCGATAAGTACAGTACCAATAGCGGTAGTAGTGGAAGTAGTTGGAGAAGCAGGCCTGGTAGGCATCGGGTTGATCCCGAATGGTACGTAGTAATTGATCAGCCTGCTGGAGCTCCTGCTGCTGGCCAGCGCTAAGCTGGAACATGAGGGACTTATTCAGCAACTCATCGCGGTGGTTCTTCAGATGCAGGACGACCTCT
The DNA here is from genome assembly GCA_041745695.1 of Chitinophagaceae bacterium. Lineage (GTDB taxonomy): Bacteria > Bacteroidota > Bacteroidia > Chitinophagales > Chitinophagaceae > Flavisolibacter. The sequence continues at coordinate 3,991 of JBGTIL010000458.1, forward strand.
GCCTGCGTTACATTCCGTTCGATTGAGTACTTGTGTTTACTAAAGAAGGAGAGCGATATAGCGGGTTTATCGAAGTTAACCAGCTTGAGGTTTTTAAATGGTTTACCAGGTCGGTAATAAGGCTTGTACTGTTGCATGTACTGCACAGGCACGAAGTAGTATTCCAACTGCTCATCGATGGGTAGTGCGCTGACTTGGTTGTTGATAGGATTGAGCAAGCTTGCTTGCTGGCGGAGCACCAGACGCAGGGCGTCGAGGGGTGCCTCCT